>DEPT01000051.1:11088-24546 GCA_002358905.1 Akkermansiaceae bacterium UBA3385 | reverse complement strand
GTGGCGAGCTTCTTGCCGCGGAAGGCCATCTGGGCCTTCAGCAGACCGAGCAAACGCACGATGTCGGCGGGGTACTCGTAGTTGAGAATCTTGGCCTCGTTGAGCAGCACGCGGCCTTCGTCCACGCGGGCGCCACCCACGAAGGAGCAGTAGATGTTCACGTTCGGGTACTGGGGAGCCAGCTTGATGACAGCCTGAGCGGTCTCCGGACACTCGGTTACACGCTGGGGAGTAAGGAGAACAAGGATGTTCTTGTACTCACCGCTCTCGCAGAGCACCTTGAGGGCAGCCTCGTAGCGGTCTGCCTTGGCGTCGCCCACCACGTCGATGGGGTTGCCCAGGGAAGCCTCGGGGGTAAGCACGGCGCGCAGGGCAGCCTTGGTCTCATCGCTGGGGGGAGCGAGGTCAAGACCAGCCTCTTCGCAGAGGTCGGAGGTAAGCACGCCCACGCCACCGGCGTTGGTCAGCACGGCTACCTTGCCGTCGAACTGGTTGTGGTTGCAGTACTGCAGTACCTCAAGCAGACCGAAGAGTTCGCGGTCGTTGTAGGCCTGGATAGCGCCTGCACCTTGCAGAGCCATCTCCAGCACGCGGTAGTTCGGAGCAAGAGAACCGGTGTGGGAAAGGGAAGCGGCCTGGGCCTTGGCGCTCTTGCCGGGTTCCATAATCACGCAGGGCTTGGTGTCGGAAACTTCCTTAATCACCTTGAGGAATTCCTTGCCGTTCTTGAGGGACTCCAGGTAGAACACGAAGGCGTTGGTGTTGGGGTCGTCCTTCAGAGCGGCCAGCAGCTTGTCTTCGCCCATCACGGCCTTGTTGCCGATGGAAATGAAGTGGGAGAAGCCGATGCCCTTGCCGGCAGCCCAGTCCATGATGGCGGAGCAGTATGCACCGGACTGAGACACGAAAGCCACGTTACCGCGGGCGGGGAAACCGTCGGCGAAGGAGGCGTTCACGTTGTCGAAGGTGGAGATGTGGCCAAGGCAGTTCGGGCCAAGCAGGTTGATGCCGTTGTCCAGGCACTTCTGGGCGATGCGCTGCTCAAGCTCCTTCTCACCCACTTCGCCGAAGCCGGCGGTGATGATGGAGATGTTCTTCGTGCCGTTGGCGATGCAGGCGTCAATCACGCCCTCGGTGAAACGGGCGGGAACGAGCACAACCACCAGGTCCATGGGCTCAGGCAGGGCGTCCACGCTGGCGTAGCAGGGCTTGCCGCAGAGTTCCTGACCGGCCATCTTGGGGTTGATGCCATAGAGATTGCCCTTGTAGTCAGCGGAGATGATGTTGTTGAATACAACGGCGCCCAGCTTAGTGGGATCGGCAGACACGCCGACTACTGCAATGCTCTTCGGATTGAAGAATGATTTGAGTGACATGATTGTTTGTGTGTTGATTGAAAATGTGAAAATTGAGAAGCCAAAGCACGGCTCCGCAGGGGAATTGTAGCACTCTGGCTGGATGTTTGCAAGTTTCTTCGGCCATTTTTGTTGAAGTTTTACAGGAAAATGCCCGATTAACATGCATAAGCAGCGCTATTTTGATAGATTATGCCGGGTAGCGTATACGTAGAGCCCGATGATAACGCCTGTATCATAAATCTGGAGCTTGCTCTATATCCGCCGCGGAGGGGAGCGGGAATTTGTTTTCTCGAAGCACGGGACTTCAGTCCCGTAAATCATGGCGTTTTTTTCGGGTCTGAAGTCCCGTGCCGCGCTAAGCTCCAATCTCAGATATGACAAAGCGTCAGCTCGCTTCCAGACAGAATAATGCGCCTAAAAGCAGGACAGCTTCCAACAGAAAGAAGCCCAGGCTAACCGCGCATGCCTTGAGCACCTGCCGCCAGGCCAGGCCCCATGAGATGCGCGTCGCGTAGAATGGCGTAATGATTGCGGAGCAGAGCATGAAGCTGCAGGCAAAGGCGATATCTACCTCAGTATTCCAGATGAAGAGGATAAGAGGCGTGAGAATGAGGCCGCTCCACAGGAAATTGAGCGCGATTTCCATCCAGACAGGGCGTTTTCTGGCTGTTTCCGGCACGGTACGCAAGCCCAGCCATGGTGGAACGCAGAGTGCCAGCAAGAGCAAAATCCCAATCAGGGAATGGAAACTTGTTGCCATGGCGGGTTAAAAATCCTCCAGCAAGGGAGCATGGGAATCCAGCCAGTTGTTCAGGATTTCCACGGCAGCGGCCTGGTCGATGATGGGCTTGAAATTCTTCGCCTTTTTGCCAGCCTGGTGCAGCTTTTCCTGGGCCACGGTGGTGGTCAGGTATTCATCCACATAGATAAGCGGCAGCTCGGGCAGCCGGGCGTGAAGCTTTTCGCCGAAGGCTCGCACCTTGGCGCAGGCGGTGCCTTCGGTGCCATCCATGCGGAGCGGCAGCCCCAGCACCAGGGTGCGGATACCGCGCTCTTTCACCAGGGTGGCGATGCGCTCCAGCGGCTCGGTGCGCTGCAGGTGGATGCTTTCCACCGGGTGCGCGAGAATGCCGCAGGCATCTGTGGCTGCGATGCCGATGCGAGCCTCGCCGTAGTCTATGCCGAGGGCAGGGTGCATCAGACCAGATTTTCCGGCAGCCCGGAGACGATGTTCTTAATCTTGTCTGCCTCGGCGCGGCGGGCCACGAGCAGAGCATCGCCCGTGTCGACCACGATGAGGTCATCCACCCCTACCAAGGCCACACGTTTGCCGGAATCGGTGAAGACGATATTGTTGCCGGCCTGCACCTGACTCAGCGGACTGTTGCTCACATTGCCACCCTCCTGCTGGGGCAGGTACTTGCCCACAGAAATCCAGGAGCCCACGTCGTCCCAATCGAAGGTTGTTTCAAAGTTGAGCACGCGGTCGGCCTTCTCCAGCAGAGCGAAGTCGATGGAAATGGGGGTGAGCTGAGGGAATTCTGTTGTAATGAACTGCGGCAGGTCGGCGGTGGCGGTCAGACGGTCGATGAAACCGGCCAGCTCGGGGCTGTGGGTGGCCAGCTGGCTGCGCACATGAGCCACATTCCAGATGAACATGCCGGCATTCCATGAGAAATTGCCACTGGCAAGGTATTCGGCGGCGGTGGCGGCATCCGGTTTTTCGCGGAATCGCACCACCTCGTAGCAATTGTGGCTGAGGGCAGCGTCCTCCAGCTTGCCGGCGCGTTCGATGTAGCCGTAGCTGGGGCAGGCCCAGGTGGGCTTGATGCCGATGGTGATGAGGGCTGCCTCGCGCCCGGCCAGGGAAAGCGCATCCTCTGCCAGAGCACGGAAGGCCTCGTCATCCAGAATCAGAGAATCGCTGGGGATGATAATCATGTTGGCCTGCGGGTCGCGGGCGGCAATGAGGCCCACGCCCAGGGCCACGGCGGGAGCTGTGTCGCGGCGGGCGGGTTCGGCCACAATGTTTTCGTCAGGCAGCTCGGCAGCCTGACGCCGCACCTCGGCTTCCTGCAGATGATTGGTCAGAATAAAGATGTTTTCAGCAGGAACAAGCCCCTTCACGCGGTCAATGGCCTGGCGCAGCATGGTGCCGTTGCCGAATAAATCGAGAAGCTGCTTGGGCTTGGCATTACGGGAAAGTGGCCAGAAACGCGTGCCGCTGCCACCGGCGAGAATAAGGGCATAGTTACTCATGCCGTGGAGTATAACCTGCACTCCCGGCATGGTCAAGCCCGGAAAGTAATTTCGGCGGCGGATGGAGTAAGAGGCTTTACAAGCATGGTCTGTTGCGGTATTCTTCCTGAAACGTGGAAGAAGATAATGCCAGAATGAAGGTGTTGCTGCAGATGAATCGTGAGCTGAATAAACGGAAGCGTGAGCTCATGGAGGAGACGTCGGCTGTGCTGGGGCGCCCGTTTGAGATGCCGCTCCTGCCGGAGACGGAAGAGGAATGGGCGACAGCGTTCGGCACGAGCTGTGCGGTAGAGGACCAGGCATACCTGGATAGTCTGGAACCGGCGAATCAGCATCTGCTGGCGGCATACGATGCGCATGACGCCGGCGCCATGAGACGTGCGCTCGAAAAAGGCGCCGACCCTGATTTGCGACTCACCTGGGAGGGCGATACGCTGGCGGCAGACTCTGTGCTGAGCGGTTGGCCGGAGGCTGCGGAGCTCCTGCTGGATGCCGGGGCTGACCCTCTGCTGGAAGATGGTTGCTTGCTTATTCAGCTCTGCTGCATGGGCGAGGCGGAGCTCTTGCGGCGCGTGTTGCAGATGCCCGGTGTCTCGCCTGATTTTTCAGATGGTTATGATTCGCTGGCGGTGTGGGCGGCGGAAATGGGGCAGGTGGAGTGTCTGCGCGAGCTAAAGGCTGCCGGAGCTGATTTGCTGGCGGATGATGGCAAGGCACTTTGCATGGCATGCGCTGCCGATAAAGTGGAATCTGCCCGCTATCTGCTGGAGGAATGCGGCGCGGATACCGAGTTGGAATACGATGACTGGACTCCGCTGGACCATGCTGCGGCTCATGATTCGATAGAATGCGCAAAACTGCTGCTGGAGGCCGGTGCGAATCCGGAGCACGAAGGTATTTTTGGCCGGACTCCCTTGCAGCGGGCAGATTCGGAACGCATGCGACAGTTGCTTGACCATTATTGTGTCAATCCCCGGCGTTGATAGATGAAGGGTTACTCGTTGGTATAATTAGCCCATCATCGGAGCACGGGACTTTCCTGTCACGGTGTAGAGCGTAAGCCCGGAGATGGAAGTCCCGATTAAACGCGCTATAATTTACGAGGCTGAACTGTTCGCCTGGCGTGCTGCGGCTGTTGCGCTGCTGGCGCCGTCGGAGAGGATAGTTTTTGCATCTTGTCAGGATAAGTCCAGGGTAAGTAAATAGCTTGTCCTGAAAAAGTGCCTTTTCCTTGACAAATAAAGCGAAATGTTGTATTATTCTTGTGTTGGAAGAAACATCAACTTGCCCTGCTATGTATAAATATCCTTTGTTGTCCGAACAGTATCTATATGCCGCTGAACCCGAAGTCGGGGAACGTGCCTCTGCCTGGGATGTGGCCATGGGCTTGCAGGCGGTGGATGGCCTGGAAGTTTCTGAATACCTGCGAGAGGTTGCCGGTGACCAGATTGAAGGTCTCATTTCTTTCGATGAGGTACACCGACGGCTGGATTCCTACTACTCAGAGCAGGGTTGCGGTGGCTGTATGAGTGATGAGGCGGATAAGGTGGCTGCCAATATTGCGGAGTTGCTGAATGAATCCGCCTTCCATTTCAGTCCGGCGGGGTTTGCTGCGATTCATAAGCGCCTTTTTCATAATGTGTTCAAGTTCGCCGGAAAAATGCGAGAGTATAACATCACCAAGCGCGAATGGGTGCTGAATGGCGATACGGTGCAGTATGCCCATGTGTCTGATATTATCATGGCGCTGGATTATGATATGCAGCGCGAGAAACGTTTTTCCTTTGTCTGCTTATCCCAGGACAAGCAGGTGGAGCATATCGCGCATTTCATTGCAGATATCTGGCAGGTGCATCCCTTCCCGGAAGGGAACACCCGAACTACGGCTGTATTCTGTATCAAGTATCTGCGCTATCTGGGGTATAATGTGAACAATGTGCCCTTCGCCCGGCATTCCCGCTACTTCCGCAATGCTCTGGTGCGAGCCAATTATACGAATGCTCCTGTCGGTATCGGGGTGGATTACTCATTCCTTATCAAGTTCTTCAGAAATCTGCTTTTTGATGAATCTCACACCTTGAAAAGCCGCCACTTGCATATTCACTGCGAGAATAAGGAATCTGAGCCAGGACAAGTAACGGGACAAGATGCAGGTGAAGTTGCAGGACAAGTGCAAATGCCTGGAGAAAATATCTGCCGGCTGGTGCAGGTGCTGGGCTCCGGGCAGATGTCTGTTCGCGAGCTGATGGCAGGTTTGGGGCTCAAGGGGCGCGACAATTTCCTGAACAAGTACCTGACACCGGCTCTGGAAGGTGCTTATTTGTGTCTGTTGTATCCAGACAGCCCCCGCCACCCGAAGCAGAAATATCGTCTCACGCCGCGCGGTTGTCTGGTGTGGGATAAACTGCAAGGCTGATAAAAGTTCTGAGCTTCGAGAAATTGGCGGAGGAAAACACAGTTTTGGCTTGAATCTGCGGTGCTTTGGTATAGAATAAGCGTGTTATGCTAGACATTCGTATTGTTCGTGAGAATCCCGAATATGTGAAGGAACGAGTGCGTCTGCGTGGTGGTGACCACTGGATGCTTGTGGATAAGGTGCTTGAATGCGATGTGAAGCGCCGCAGTGCTGAGACGGAAAAGCAGGCGCTTTCCCAGGAGCGTAACAGTTCATCCAAGCTCATTGGTCAGATGATGAAAGAAGGCCGCCGTGAGGAGGCCGAGGAGCTCAAGAAGCGCATGAGCGAAGTGGGCGACCGCATCAAGGAGCTTGATGTAGTGGCCAGTGCCGCTGCCGAGGAGCAGGAAGCCCTGCTGCTTTCCATTCCCAACATGCCGCACGATGGCGCCCCCGTGGGTGAGGACGAATCCGCCAATCCGGAGCTGCGCGTGTGGGGCACCAAGCCCGAAATCGCCGAACCCAAGGACCATGTGGAGCTGGGTACCAGCCTGGGGCTGCTGAACTTTGAGGATTCCGCCCGCATTTCCGGTTCCGGTTTCATCGTGTACCGTGGTCTTGGCGCCCGTCTGGAGCGCGCCCTTATCAATTTCCTGCTCGACACGCAGACGGGCGAGAACGGCTACGAGGAAGTGGGTGTGCCCTTCATCGTGAAGCGTGAGTGCATGTACGGCACCGGCCAGCTGCCCAAGTTCGAGGAAGATATGTACGGCCTTGAGGAGAACAGCATGTTCCTGGTTCCCACCGCTGAGGTGCCTGTGACCAACCTCTGCCGTGACCAGATTTTCAAGGATGCCGACCTGCCCATCAAGATGACGGCCTACACTCCCTGCTTCCGCCGGGAGGCCGGTTCTGCCGGCCGCGAAAACAAGGGCATGATTCGTGTGCACCAGTTCGACAAGGTGGAGCTTGTGGAAATCTGCCGCCCGGAGGAAGGCTTTGCCGAGCTGGAGAAGCTCACCAGCCATGCCGAGAGCATTCTGCAGAAGCTGGGTCTGCACTACCGCGTCATCGAGCTCTGCACCGGCGATGTAGGTTTCTCTTCCGCCAAGACCTATGATATCGAGGTGTGGGCTCCCGGTCAGGGCAAGTATCTGGAGGTTTCCAGCTGCTCCTGCTTCACGGACTACCAGGCCCGCCGCATGAAGCTGCGCTATAAGGATGCCGAGGGTAAGATTCGCACGCCGTACACGCTTAACGGTTCCGGCACGGCTCTGCCGCGTCTCTTCGTCGCTCTGCTCGAGCAGTGCCAGCAGCCGGATGGTTCGGTGAAGATTCCTGCCGCGCTGGTTCCCTATTTCGGAGCAGAAAGCATCACCCCGAAAGCCTGATGTTTCTTCGCCCCGGTCTGTGGGGAAAACAGACCGGGGCCTTTCTCCTTCTATTCACCGCTTACCACCTGAGACTGACTTATGCGAGAAATGATTGTTGCAATGGGGCCTATGTTCTGGCTCATTCTCTTCTTTGCCGTGCTGGCTCTGGCCGTGCTGGCCGAGCGTCTGTTCTATTTCCACCGCATCAACATCAACTCCGGCGAATTCCTGCGCGGCCTCTCTGCTCTGCTTCGTTCCGGGCAGTACGATGAATGCCTGCACGAGGCCCGCCAGCTGCCCGGCCCCATGGCCCGCGTGGTGGAGGCGGTGCTGAGCCGCCCGCGCCTTTCCCGCCACGAACTCCGCGAAATCGCCCTGGAAGCCAGCGAGGTGGAAGTATACCGCATCGAGCGCAACGTGCGCACTCTGCTGGTGTGTGCCACGGTCATGCCGTTGGTGGGCGTGCTGGGCACCCTGCTGGCCCTGGTCAGCTTCTATGAGCAACCCGGCGTAACGGATGGAGCTGCCGCAGCCCCCATCATTGCAGCCACCCTGCAGCAGGCGCTGCTGCTTTCCGCAGCCGGTGTGGCGCTGTCCATTCCCACATACATTTTCTACATGTACCTGGCTTCCCGTGCCCGCAAGCTGATTAACAACGTGGAGCGCGCCGGGCTGGAATGTGTGCACATCATTGCCGATGCCCGTGAAGATGCCGCCGGTAAGCCGGTTGTTATTGTGGCTCCGCAGGAAGAGTCCGAACCTGCTGCGGAATAATTCTCACCCCAACCAGATGTTCGAAATATATGCGCCGCGTTCGCTCCACTCTCAATGAAGGAGGCTATGGCATCCTGATGGTTGCTGCGGTGAATCTCATCCTGGTTCTCTGCGTCTGCCTGTTGCTGCCCAAGCATCTCGGCCCCCGCTATGGATATGGCGTTCAGATGCAGGAATCTCACTTCGTGGTGGAATCCTACAACCGCGATTTCTCTCACATCGTCTCCGTGGCTCCCGGTGATACTCCCCGCATCTATGTCGGCTCTGAGCTCATTCGCGGCGGGTATGAGGGCTTTGAGGAACAGCTGAAAAGCTGGGCAAGCGCTACACCCTCACGCATCAGCGTTATCCTCGTTCTGGATAAAGCCGTCTCCGCCGGTGTTGCTCAGCGGCTTACAGATATGATTCTCTCACACGGCTACACGTGCTGTCACGCCGCCGTGCCGGCCATTGAATAAATGAAAGACAAAGAACACAGTCTGCTGTATCACACCCTGCACAGCCGCCCCATGCCGGGGTGTCTGCCGCTCTTCTTTCTCTTTGCGCTGGCTGTGGCTGGCATCTGCCTGTGGCTGGCTCCGGTAGAAATGCCCCGGCATCATCGTCCCAGGGGGGTGGGGAAGGTGTATGTGAAAAAAGGCCGCCTTGCAGACTTTGTTCTGCGCCGCCAGAGCCCCCTTCCACTCCAGCTGCCGCAGCATGCAGACCCGGAATACAGTGAGGACCTTGCCGCCGCCGCCATGCCGCTGCTGCGTCCTGCAACTGTTCTTCCTCCGCCACCGCTGGAAATGTTCGACCCCGCTGTAGATTCCGCTGTGCTGAACGCCGCAGAGCTTCTGGCCTTGCCTCCTGTTGAAGCGGCAGCGGCTCCTGCGCCCGCTCCTCAGCCGGAACCAGCTGAGTCCCCTGTAGCTCCGCAGCAGACCACCACGGAAGCCCCCGTATTCCATCCCGGCGTAGAGCAGGGAATGCTCGGAGAGGAGGTGCAGCCATGATTCCTGCCGCCATGCCTCCGTCAGATTTTCTTGCCCTCCTGGTGTATGCCGGTATACTGCTCACCATCTGCATCTACGTGCCGGTCAAGCTTGTCTCCAAGTGGAGACGCATCCGCCGCGCCCGCACTCACCTCAGCTGCCGTATCTGCGGCTTCCGTTTCCTGCGCCGGGATGCCGAAGGAACCTGCCCCCATTGCCACTCCCGCAACTAATCAGAATAATACGCCCGACCAGGTAACCCGGCCGGGCTTCTCAAACGATTAATCAGTCATTAATCACGGCTTCTCGTTTTTGCTCAAATCGCGCTCTACCATGGCGTAGGCGCTGTGGTTGTGGATGGATTCAAAGTTCTCCGCTTCAACCTTGTACCAGCTGAAGGCATTGTAACGCTCAGTGGCCACTGCCACATTGCGCACCAGGTCTTCCACAAAGACCGGGTTTTCATAGGCTCTGTCCGTCACGTATTTCTCATCCGGGCGCTTCAGAATGCTGTATAACTGGCAGCTTGCACAGTCTTCGATGAGATCAATCAAATCCTCAATCCACACGGCCGTGCCGGAAAAACGTACGGAATAGGTTACAATGCCGCGCTGGTTGTGCGCCCCGTGGCTGCTCATCGCCTTGGAGCAGGGGCATAGTGTGGTAACGGGCACCTTCACCGTCAGCGTGAACTGGCCGGGCTTACCCACCTCGGCATCAATCTCAAAGCGGACCTCATAGTCCATCATTCCTTCCATGCCACTCACAGGGGCCTTCTTGAGCCGGAAGAAAGGGAACTCAATCTCCACATGGGCCCGCTGCGCGTGCAGCTTGGTGAGCAACCGGTTAGGCAGCCGCACAGCTGTGCGCACATCCAGGTAGCGCTTGTGTTCGTGCAGCGCTTCCACAAAGCGGCTCATGTGTGTGCCTTTGTACTTCTCCGGCAGGTCCACCATGAGCGCCACCGTAGCCACAGTGGACTGGGTTCTCTGCTCCTTATCGCTGACCACAATGGGAAAACGCACTCCACGCACACCCACGCGGTCAATGGAAATCTGGCGGGTGTCGAGTTCGTTCTGGGTGTCCTTGAGGTCTTGCATGGGGAGAAATAGTGTAGTTTCAGAAAAAACCGAGGGAGCTTGCAAGCCGAAGCGAACAAGCTCCCTTTGGAATCAACGACAATCTGCCGTCGAGAACTCCTCCTTCATTAGGGGAGCAGGTTCACGGCACGAGCACGGCGGATTTCGCGCGTGATCTTGCGGTGCATCTTGGCAGATACGCCAGTCACACGGCGGGGAAGAATCTTGCCGGTCTCAGATGTGAACTTGGAAAGGAATTCCGGGTTGCACATGTCCACAGCGCCGGCAGGAATGTCGATGCGGCGGCGGGGCATGGTCTTGTTGCAGGTGCGGAAACGGATACGGCGTTCGACGCTCTTGAATTCGGTCATCATAATCGTATAGAAGTGCTTAGGAGGTTTAGCGCATCTCGCGGTGAAGAGTGCGGCGCTTCAGGTAGGGGTTGAACTTAACCTTCTCCAGACGGCCGGGCGTACGCTGGCTCTTCTTGTTGCGGGTGGTCACGTAACGGGAAGGGGTCTTACCCTCGGCCTTGGCCTCCGTGCATTCCAGAATGATAATATCTCTAGGCATAATTGCGAATTGTTGACTTGCGGGCGCACATTATACGCTATTCTTCGCTATCGTCAAGAGAAATCGCATTTTCCATGTCATTTTGTAGGTCAGCGTACCCTACATGGTCCTGTTTTTTGGCTTTATAGTTGGCATAGGAGCCATATTTTTTCTCATATTCCTCCTGGCATTTCACCGTCAGGCGGCAGAACGGACGCACCTGCAGGCGCTTTTTGGGAATGGGATCAAGCGAAATTTCACAGATGCCATACGTGCCGCGGCGGATGCGTTCCAGGGCGGCGTCAATCTCGAAGAGCTGTTCGCGGTCCTTATCCAGCAGGCGGATGGTCAGGTCACGCACTTCGGCCTCGCTGCCGGCATCGCCGATATGCTGGCCGGAGGAGGAAGAAACATTCGATGCGCCGCTGCGCAGGTGGTCGCGGGTCACATTCTGCATGTTGGGCAGCATTTCATCTCGCAGATTCAGCAGGGCCTGCTTCTGCTCCTGCAGGAACTTCGGCCACTCCGGGTCTGCCTTCAGCAAGGCCAGGGTTTCCTTCAGTTTCTTCACGCGGGCTTTTTCCTCTGCGGTCAGCGTCTCGCGTACCGGGGCTTTCTTCTTCTCTGTGGCGGCTGCAGTCTCCTTTGTCTTGCTTGCCGTTGTCTTCTTCGTTGTGGCCATAATGAATCTGGTTAAAATCCGTGAATCTGTTCCGCTGCCTGTCTGCGGGCAGCAATGATGATTTTTTGCTACTACCACAAGTGTACATAAAATTCAAGTAAATTCTTCTTTTATGCAGTAGAATTTCCTGCTTCATGTCACATCTGTGCAAAATCCGGAAAACGGGGAGGTTTTCTCGTTGCTCGCAGCCCCCGCCTGTGCTAATATGATGCACTATGGTGATGGAACGTAAAACGGGCGTGTTGATGCCCCTTTTTTCGCTGCGGCGCAGGGGAGATGCCGGCATAGGTGACCTCGCAGCCTTGGAAGAATGGGTGGACTGGGCTGCGGAATCCGGTGTCGGTTTCCTGCAGCTGCTGCCGGTGAATGCCCTGGGGGAGGACGACGCCCCGTCACCCTATTCGGCCATCAGTTCCGTGGCGTTGGAGCCGCTCTACCTCACGCTGGAGCGCATACCCGGCATGCCGGAGAACCGTCCCCCGTACCAGGAAGACCTGCCTCCCCTCCAGTTACCCGGTGGCCGGGATCTTGTGGATTACGCGCGCGTACGCACATACAAGAGATACTGGTTCATGCAGGCCTGGAAACACTTTGAGCAGGATGCTGCCTTCGCCCCGCTGCGTGCGGAGTTCGATGCCTGGATTCACCACCAGGGCCTCTGGCTGGAGGATTTCTGCACCTTCCGCGTGGCCAGCTTCGGCTTCGGCACCATTGCCTGGTGGCTCTGGCCGGAGCAGAATACCGATGTCATCCGCCGCATTGTGAACGACTGCCCCGAATCCCGCGCCCAGAAACGCCACCAGCAGTGGCTGCAGTGGCTCTGTGCCCGTGAATGGACCCGTGTGCGCCAGCATGCAGATTCCCGCGGCGTGCTTCTCATGGGCGATGTCCCCATCGGCATTTCCGTCGCCAGTGCAGATGTCTTCTTCGAGCGCTACCTCTTCGATATGGACTGGAGCGGCGGCGCCCCCGCCGAAGGTAACTTCGCGGAGGATCCCTTCACCGCTAAATGGGGGCAGAACTGGGGTATCCCCCTCTACCGCTGGGATGTCATGGAGCACGATGGCTTTGCCTGGTGGACCCGCCGCATCCGCAAACTCACGGAAATCTTCTCCATGTACCGCATCGACCACGTGCTCGGCTTCTACCGCATCTATGCCTTCCCGTGGATGCCCGACCGCAACCCCGAATTCCTGCCCCTGTCGGAGGACGAAGCCGCCGCCCGCTGTGGCGGGCGCCGTCCTGGTTTCCGCCCTCGCCCCGACTGGCGGGAGGAAGACCGCCGTGCCAACCTTGCCCAGGGCGACTACCTTCTGCGCCAGCTCCTCAAGGCCGCTCCAGGCGCACGCGTCGTGGGCGAGGACCTAGGCTGCGTGCCCGACTATGTGCGCCCGGACCTCTCCTACCTCCGCATCGCCGGCTTCAAGATTCCGCATTGGGAAATCACCCCTGACCAGCAGATTGTGCGCGGCCATACCTACAACCCCTGTTCCTTTGCCACCTTCGCTACGCACGACTTTCCACCCCTCTGCACCGACTGGGACACCTGGTACGAAGCCGTGCAGGATGCCCTCGGCGCCAGCGCGGATCCCTCCCTCCCACCTGCTGAGCGTATGGCTGCTCACCAGAAGGGCAGGGATTGCTCCCGTATCCTCTGCTGGCTCGGGGACTTCGCCGGCCTTCACCACCGCGAATGCCTGGCCCCCTGGCATCAAGGTATCAAAAACGCACTGATACGAGCCCTCCTTCTCAGCAACTCAGCCTACGCCGCCCTTATGTGGACCGAATTGTTCGATATCCCCGTGCGGCTCAATACCCCGGGCACCGAGGGCGGCACCAACTGGCGCCCCCGTATCCCCTTTACGGCAGCAGAAGCCTCCACCCTGGAGCAAAGCGCCTGGCTTCGCAACCTCTCCCGCGAAACTGGAAGACATGGGGAGTGATTAGTGATTAATGATTAGTGATTAATGGTTAATGAATAGTGAATAATGAATAGTGAATAGTCAATAGTC
>DEPT01000051.1:0-10949 GCA_002358905.1 Akkermansiaceae bacterium UBA3385 | reverse complement strand
AATAGCCCGCGCTTTCCGGAAAAAGCGCGGGCTGAAACTTTATCCATTAATCACTAATCATTAGCAATCAATTATTCCTTCTGCGGCGTGCGGCCAGGGCTGCCAGCGCCAGCAGTGAAAGCGTAGCGGTGGTCGGCTCCGGTACATTCAGCCCGGAAATCGTGATAATAGTGCCCACATTGCCGGTGCTGTAACTCACCGCGACACCTTCGTCGCCACCGGCACCGCCGACAGTCACCGGGCTGTAGCTGATTTCCACATCGGCGTTGTTAGCCTGGCTCAGCAGCTGTCCCAGCCAGCTGTTCTCGGCAAAGAGTACATTGGCCGTGCCATCTTCTGCCATCGAGAAACCACTCAGGGTAATTGTCAGGTCATACTTGCCAGGGTTCATGGGGGTAAGGCAGCTCAAATCTCCCAGATCCACCACCAGGTTGGCTGTGGTTTCCGTGTGAGCAAGCGTCAGACCACTCAGTGCAGTGCTGCTGAAGCTCACCTCTGTGCCTCCCGCGCCAACATAGCTCACCGGGAGCGTACCCTGTACATGGAAGGTACCCTGGGCGAGCGTGGCATCACCGTTTACATTGTTCAGGTTCACACGGGTCTCTGCCGTAGCCGCCGTAATGGTGGTATTCGTCAGTGTCATGTCCTGAATGGTGAAGGATGCATCTTCCGCCAGCTGGGCCAGCTGCACATTGGCGTTGGAAATGCTGCCCTTAGTGCTGCCTGTGGTGTCCGCCGAGGAAATGCCTGTGCTGCTCAGTTTTGCCTTGGTCATGCTCACCTTCTCATTGCCAATCTTGTTGATGGTGGCTGTAGCAAGGTCGTCCTTTACTCCTAATTTTACGGAATCTGCAGTTAGTGTGCTGGTAACGTCTACTGTAGCTCCATCAATCACTTTTACATGGGAACTGGTCATTTGGTTGCCGCTCAGCTTCAGCATGCCTTTTTGAACTTCCAATTCACCCATAGTGGTTTCGCTACCACTGATGACTGCAACACCTGAACCGGATTTGATGGTTTTAAGTGCGAAACTCAGATTGCCTGTCAGATTCAATTGGGCATTTTCTTCCACGTCCAGGGTCAAAGTCCCTTGTTCCTTGGTGCGGATGGTGGCGCTCACTGTACTTACCGTGGGGGCGCTCTCCGTTGCTTCTTCTGTGGCATGGGCGATGAATTTGCCACTTCGATGGAAATCCAATGCGTAGGGGTGCTCACTTTGTCCGCTGCCAGATATCGTGCCACCTGTCATGTCAAATGTCCAGTTGCCTACGGTCTGACGAGTGCTCCCAAGCGCAAGCTCCGCTGTGCCTTCCATGTACATTGTGCGGGCTCCCGAGTAACCGAACATATCCCAACGATTCGAGCTGTCATCACTGACGCGCAAGAGACCGCCACTCTGAATGTGGAAGACGGTGTTTGCAAGTTGGACATTGCTGTTTACGTTGAGTGTGAGTGTTGCTCCATTTTTGATGGTCACTTCACCCCTTCCGAGAGAGGCGTCGTTCTTGAGAATGAGTTCTCCGTTTTCAATCGTTGCGAGACCGGAACCGGTGATAGAGCCTGTAATGGTGACGCTTGCATCACCGGTCTTTGTCAGTGTGCCGTTATTTGTAAGGCTGTTCGTAAGTTCCCATGCGGATGTGCCGCTCAGCTCCACTTTGGCACCACTTGCAATGGAAACGGTACCACTGCCCAGATTTCCTGCGCCGGTAGCTTTCAATATGCCGGAGCTTACCGTGGTGCCGCCGCTGTATGTATTGCTGCCGGTTATTGTTAATGTGCCGGTTCCTGTCTTTTCCAGTGCGCCTGCTCCCTCCACGGTGGTGCTCAGGGTCTGTTCATCCGCGATGTTCAGTCCCAGACTGGCGCCTTGGACAATATGGATGCCATGCGTACCGAGGGTGCTCACTTCATTGTAACTGGCTGTGTTGTTGATGAAGAAATGCCCAGAGCCCGAATGGCTTACGGTTACAAGTGTGTTGCCGTTTTCGGTCTTGATTGTACCGTAATTGTCCACATCCAGAGTGCCCCATGCCGTCTCATTCCATTCGAGTCCCTTGAACAGGATGAAATCGCCGCTCTGCACCTGGTAACCGTTGCCATCACTGGAGGCTTCGGTGCCTTCATAGGTGTGCGTGAAATAGTTTTGCGTTTCGCCACTGGCTTCCAATGTGTTTGACGGTGCAATATTCAATGCCCCAATCACCATGGTGATATCCCCGGAGGTATTAAACTCCTGTGTTTTGGTGATGTCCCAGCTGCTGACCGCAAATGAGGCGTTACTTATGGAGACTGTATTAGCTATGTCTCCCAGTGAGGTAAATGATATCGCGCCGCCGGTCATGGTGACGGTCCCGGTAAAATTTCCCACTGCATTGAAGATTAGTTCACCGCCTGTCACCTTAATATCGCCCACATTGTTCATGGCTGACGTGCTCTTCAGTGCCAGCGTGCCCTGGTTTACAGTCACGGCTCCATTGAATGCACTCAGATTGCCATTGAAAGTCTGGCTGCCTGCACCGTCTTTCTGCAGGTTCAGGTGGCTTCCAACAGTGGCAGATGTAGTGAAATCGTCACTTGCGTCTTGTGTGGCTATGATGAGTTGGTTAGAAGTATTTTTGGCAGCACCTACTTCACCGGATTCTATGTAACGCTTGGCTGTTGTATTGCCCTGGTGTTTGACTGCATCTGTGATACCTCGTACCTGGACGCCATCTGTTGCAATTCCTAATGCAACTTCACCAGAGGTCGCTGCTGAATTTTCCAGGTGAATGATAGCGTTTTTGGCAACCTTGGCGTTCTTGATATTAAGAGCCGCTTTGCGATCGCTTCCTCCATTATCAACGCCCAGGTTGATGTTGCCGCTGAAAAGATCTACATCGGCGATTTGTGCATCGGAGGTGGACAGGTTGAACACCGTTCGGGCTGACGTATTACTGGTGGAAGCCAGACGCAATGTGCTTTCATTTGTAGTAGCTCCTTTCAGCGTGGCGATGTCGAAACGTGCCTGCCAGCCTTCGTTGTCCTCTGTATCAAACGTTCTGTCGCTTGCTGTCTTCAGTTCGCCTCCACCGGAAATGTTCAGTTTATCGACGGTGACGATGTAACCGCTTCCCAGAGTGTTAGCGCCGTTTACGCCGGAGCTGAGCGAGAGTGTTGCACCCCCTGTCAGGGTAACATTTCCGAGACCGACATCGCGGTTGTCACCGCCCTGATTTGTGTGTATATTAACCTTGGCTCCATTCAGAACCGAAATTCCGCTGAGGGTCACCTTGCCGCCGGTTGTTGCTTTGAATGTTGCTGTGCCGGTACTAGCCTTATCAATCGTAATGGTACCCGTGTACCCAGCGAGCGTTGCAACGGTTGCGCTGGCGTTGGCTGTAGTGCTGCTCATATTCAGCGCTCCACTGCCTGTCAATGTGCCGATAGCGTGCGTAGCCGCACCCAGTGTCAGCGAGCTGTTTGCCCCCAGCGCAACAGTGGCCGAACCTGCAGTGAGCGTGCCAATGCTGTGGTTTACCTTGGATTCGCTATTTTCTCCTCCTCCCAGCGTCAGCGTCTTGCCTTCGCTCACTGTGGATGTGCCTGCAACAGTCAGATTCTTGGCAAAAGATGTATTGTCAGATGCAACAAGGGTATTTACCCCCACTGTCTGCATGAAGTTTGTTGCAGTGGTGACTGTCAGAGTATTTACATCTGAGATGGAACCATTAAAAGTGGTCAGCACCGAATTATTGCTTCTTGTGTCAATAATAACAAACAGTTTGTTTGATTTATCGTCGTCGATTACGCCGCCATTACCATTCTCGTGGAATACGTTGCCACCAGCAGTGAATGTGGCATTCACATTCTTACCGTCAGTCGAACCAACCTTACGAATAAACTTGCCATCCCACCCGGAAAGGTCTTCAGTGAAAGTATGGGTGGCAGTTTTGCCGTTATCGCCCTTGAAAGAATACCATATATCACCATCACCCTTTATCCGTCCGGAGAAAGTCACGCTGGCATCATAGGACGAACCGCCGTCATTCAGTCTGATGGCATATTCATTTCCGGTAGTGGTGCCATTGACAAGGTTCAGGTTAGCGGTAAAATCATCATCATTTCCATTAAGTGACCATAAATATCCTTGAACAGATGAGAGTTCCAACCAGGATTGCTCATTGGATAAATGGTTAAATTTAGTAAGTTGAATTTTCAGTGAGGTGTAGTCCGAGATTTTGACCGTTCCGGTCCATGAGTCGTCTAAGCTTATGGTGGAATTAAATCCATCATTCTTATTGGGGTCAAGGTTATACTTAAAGAGCCCCTCACCTGCAAGCTTGGCTGTAACTGCGGCTGTGTCGTTCAGAGTCAGTGTTGCAAGTTCAGCAATGCGAAAACCGGTGACCCCCGCCATGGTGTTGCTGTCATACGTTCTGTCGCTGTTGACATAGTATGTTTTATCTGCGCCATTCAACTCAATAGAGCCGTTGCTTATCTCGTAGCCGGTTTCTCCTACGTATACGATATTACCTGCGACGCTATTACCTGTATAGGTCACGCCCTCCCCGAATACAGTCAGGGATTTGACAAAACCGGAATCACCATCTGTGTATTTAACGTCATTGAACTGATGAAGGGTGTAGTTCCCCAGATTAATGCGTCCTTGTTCACCATTTGTCACCGTGCCGCTGCCTTGCATGGTGCTGCTTAGAACTATGGTTCCATTGTTTACGATGGAACTATCATTCTTAAATGTTGCGCCATTTTGTATAGTTATGCTGCCGTTGTTGATAAGAGCGGAAGCGAGCAGTACTTCACCTTGACCTTTGATGGTAAGTTGTGCTCCTTGGGAGATTTGGCTGCTAGATGATATATTTGATATCTTGAAGGTTGTATCTGCCCCAACAATATCCCATGTTTGAGTTCCTGCAATTGTAAGGCTGTTGTTATTGAGATTCAGCTCAAAATCTCTTGCGATTGATGTATATCCTGCATCGTTGCTGTCAGCTTTGCCAAGTGTAATGCTACGCCCTGTGGCTTTGTTTGCTTCTAACTTTGCAACACTGCTATCCTCTGTTACGATTATTCCGGACCATTTTACGCCGTCGATATCATAACAAGCAGTATTCGTGTTATTGCTTACACTGACATCGTCAATCATGAAAGTGTAATAATCAGAGCCTATTACATAGGTTTGATATGGATTGGCTGTTACTACTCCTTCGTTGGTGAAAGAGAACTCGCCTTTTGTGTAGCTTGCAAGTTGGTAGGGTGCGTAACATACGCTGTAGTTTACACCAGAAGTTGGTGAGCCTTGCCATCGAACGATTTTGTAACCGTATTTAGAGCTGTCGTATGCAGAATAATCTGCTTGCACGTCAGTTGACTCGGAAGTCTCCTCTGCGCCCCAGGCGGCGGAGCCGAGGGTGAGGGCGGTGGGGGCGGCAGCCAGGGTGATAGCGGCGAGGAGTGCGGTGAACAGTTGCTTGGGGAGGTGCAGTTTCATGTTCGGAGTGGCTTGACGAGATGTGGCGGTTCGGACGGTGCTTGTGTTAAAAATTGTCGGCTCGCGTTAGCGTGCGGGTGACGCGCGTGTGTATAACCTACGGGAATATTCTAACAAATATTTGGGTAAATGTACAGAAAAAAGTTAAGTATAAAGCGTGAATTTTGTTTTTTGTTTTGTTTTTTTTTGTTTTTTGAGGGGACAAATGAGTCGATTCAAAAATAGTCTGGCTTGCTGGGGTGCTTCTGAAGGGAAAAAGGGGAAGTTTTTTTTGTCATTTTTTTATAATTTGGTCATTTTTGCTGCAAGTTTTGAATTTTTGCTGTACAAATCCGCCGTTCGGGCGTAAAATCTCCCGCGCTGCGGCGTAAATTAAGCGCGAGAGACGCACTGTGCCCGCAGTCATCACGAAAAGCTTTCCAAAACACCGCTCAGAACATGAAACTTCATCTCCCGAATATGCTCCGCAAGGCGTTGCTGGCAGTTGTCGGTATTGCTGGAAGTACTGCATACAGTATGGAAATTAGACAGTGGAATGCAGTGGATCTTACGAGCGCAACGAAGACCGACGGTATTCTTACTCTGAATTGCTCATCCAGTATGATTAAATTTGGTGTAACGCCCGATTGGGATCTTGAGAACGAGGTGGATCTGATTTACGTCTCTTCGTCGGGCAATAGTTCTTCGTCGGGCAATAGTTGGGGGTTCATGGCTGAAGGAAGTGGCGATATTTCTGCTCGGGCTACAAGCGGTAAATACACTGCGGATAATAACAGTGCGGATGCTGCTGTTGGTGGTGTTATTACGCAGCAGGCTCTTGTGGGGGAGGTTGATGAGGTTCCCAGTGTGTCGCTTATTGCAGATTTCAGAGGTACTGCCCTGTATGCCCTGGGTGGTTCGAGTGCGCTGTATTCTGAAAATACCTTGCGTTATTCGAGTGACACTATTACAACTTTGAGTTTCAATGAGACTTATATCAGTTCTGTGTACACCCTGGATACGGCAAATTCCATTACGAATGGAGAGAGTTACCTTGTCTCAAATAGCAGCGGTAGCTGGATGAAGGATTTTTCTACCTCCAATACTAAATTTGTATATGGTTCAGACTTGGGTGGTGGTGAAAACGGCCGCCGAATGAAGCTTGTGTCTGCTGATGCGCTTGCGGGGATGGCAAATGTGGTTGTTGGTAAAAATAACCAGTTGTTTATTCAGACCTGGAGTGGCGATGACTGCACTGCTAATATTGTTCTTAATCAGGATGTATATCTTGGTTCGACTTCATTGGGGGCTGCGATTCGCTTCGGTATGGACAACTTCGATGTCACGATGTCGGGTGATATCTATCTGGTCGAAAATGCCAAGATGCAGGGTAGTAATCCGGGAAGTCATGTCATTAATCTTACCGGTAAGCTGACAGATAAGGTTGCCGGTGAAGCTGGAGTGGTCGACACGAACAGTGTTCTGACTCTCTCCGATGGTAAATATAATTTATCCGGTGAGGTAGATCTGCACGGAATTACTGTTGAGAAAGGCATTGTGAATGTGTCTGGTAAGGTGGATTTGGATGTGTTTACTGCTGCCAGTGGCACTACTGTCGGGCTCACTGGAGGGAACCTGTCCATTAAGTCTGGTGTGAGTGCCATCTCCGGCACCTTGATTTCAGAGGCCTCTGGTAAGGGACTTACGGTTGGTGTTGATTCCGAGCAAACGGCCATCCTTAGCGTAAACCGCATGGAGATGGGTAATATAGCAAGCGGTAGCGGACACGATTTCCTTACAATTAATGAAGGTTCTCTGCTTAAGGTTACCGGTAGCCAGAATACGGATTCAGGCCAGGCCTTCAAATCTCGCTCTATTGTGCTGGGTGAATGGAATCAGAAGACGCAGTTGAATGTATATGGTTCCATGTTCTCTCAGAACGCGGTCGCGTTTGCTGGTATTAAGGGTGTTGATATTAATATTGGTGCATCCGGTATATTGGCCGTGCAGGGTCTGTCGACAGCGCGCACGAGCGATACTAATTCTGTTCTGAATCTTACTTTGAGCGATGGCGGTTCTCTGATACTGGGCAGCGAGGGTATCAGTGCCAGCACTGTCAATCCGGATATTCGGCTTGGCGCTGGTGTGGTGGGGACGTACGCAGATACGACTACCATCGGTGCGGCCATCAGTCTGCAGAGTGCTGCCGGCACTGTTTTTGATACGTCAAAGTATGCTTTTGCCGAGGATGGTAATTCCATTTCCCGCCTTGGGGGGGACGCAGTTGGCAATATGGTAATCAGCGGTGCTATTTCTGGCTCCGGCAAGCTGGTGACTGCTGGTGGAGGCTCTGTTTCGATTACTGGCAGCATGAGTGGGTTCAGCGGCCTTATCGAGGTAGGTACGAACAGTTTGTTGTCCATTAGCGCGGCGGATGGAAATATGGGGCTGGGTGGCACCATTGTGAATAATGGTACACTGGAGCTCAACACGAATCTGACTGCTGCTGACGCTGCTGTTTTTGACCTGTACGGTCTTTCCTCTGATGGTTTTGCTTCATCGATCACTGGGGTTGAGTACGTGGTTTCTCAGGGAGGAAATGTGACACTGAAGGATGGTGCTGTTATTTACCTGGGAGCAGATGATACGGTAGGGGCTTCTCTTTCTATCAAGGATGAGAATATTGTTACGTTTCAAGGCGACGCCTCAGGGCTTGAAAGTAACGTGTACTACGTATCATCAACTACTGCCACTGCAAGCGGTATTACTGTGCCCGAGGGGCAGACCTTGGATCATATTCACGTGGTCGCTTCTGGTAAGCTGACCATTGATGCCGGTTCTGATGCTTCCAATATTCTGGCTACCACCACTGGTAGCGGCACGTTGGAACTGACTATAGGGGCTACTCTTGGTCATGTTTCTACCGTGTTCGATGGTGATGTGCGGGTAGTCGGTGGTGTCACATTGACTCTCGGTCAACTTGTTACTAATCAAGCAAATGCAAACGGTACGGCGGATGTATCTTCCCTCCGCAGCATTATCCTGGACGGAGGTAATCTGGTATACCAGGGAACTACGGGGACTATTCAGGGCATAACCGCATTGAGCGATGCCGACTTCTCCATTTTCGATATGACCCATGATACTAACAACGAAGGGCACACGCTGTCTGTTGGGAAGTTGTCTGTGGCATCTGGAAAGACTCTGACTGTCAATCGTATGTCGGGCGGTGTATACAAGCATCGCCTGGACATAGGGCAACTCAGCGGAGCGGGTAATCTGGCTATATATGGCCCCGGTGATACTACATGGGGAGAGGGTAAGATATCCCGGTTGCTTATTTCCAGTATGAAGGAATTCAGCGGCAATCTTTCTATAGTAAGCCGTGAAGGTAATGGAAAGGGGAATGTATATCATGCCGTGGTGAACACGGGGGCCGACGGGGCCACGTTGGGTAATTTGTCGTTTGCCGGCTTTGGTGAGTCGGGTGAACGGAGTTCTGCCACATTCAACGTGGAAGGTGATACTTCTGTGAAGGCTTTGAGCGCAGCATCTGCCACGGTTAATATCAGCGAAGGTAAGACGTTGACGCTTGGGTCGGCGGACGAGGCGTCCACCAGCTCCATCGGTACACTGACTGGCGGTGCGGGAAGTAAGCTGAATCTGACAGCAAATGCTACACTGAATTCCATTTCCTCCGGCAGTGGTGTGAAGTTGACTGGCTCTGGTAAATATGAGCTGGGCAGCGGCAATACTGATGCCAATGTGAATGGACTGAATAGCGCTGACTGGACGGGTACGGTCAAGCTTTCCGGTATCTCCAATGCCAATGGATTGAACTTCAGTAATTACGGTAACGTTTCCTCCAAGGTAGAGCTGGATGGTGTTTCCGGCTGGTTCGCACGTGTTGCGAATGATGCTGTAGGATACAACACGCATGTGGTGCTGACGGGGGCCGGTCTGACCATGACGGGTTATAGTACCAACGAGAGTTATAAGTTCAACAAGGGTATCAGCGGCAGTGGTGATTTTATTATCAATGGTACTTCTGAGGCAAGCCCGAATGTTAAAATTGGTGCCAACACAGGTGAAAACGCAGATCTTAAATGGTCCGGTGCCTTTAAGGTGAATTCGGTTGGAGATGGGAGGTGGGTGAACCTTGAATTGAAGGATGCCGGTTCCTATTTCGATGCTGCTACTGCGGCATCGGGCGTGCAGATGAATAGTACCGAAACGTTGAATGTCTACACCGGTAATGCTTCCGGCGGTACCACAATCATTAATGGTGCCATTGTAAATAATGGTACCAAGAACGAGGCGGGAGATACAGATTACGGTACGCTGAATGTGACGGTGCAGGGAGATACTGAGTTCAGCAAGAATGTGACGGCTACTAACCTGAATGTGGATAGCGGCAAGACGGCAACGCTGACGGGTGAAGCTAACAGCATGGTGATTGGTAATGCAACTATTACCAGCAAGGCTGGGACAGATGCCGCACTGAGTAACGTGACGATAGACGCCCCCGACAAGAAGAATACCATCTCTGCTACGAGCACTGCTAATGGAACCAAGGGTAGCATTTCCAATGCCGATGTGCAGATTGCCCAGCTGGCAGAGGATGCTTCCTTCACCATTCAGGACATGACGCTGACCAACACCACCATTACGGCAGCGACGACAGAGACCCGCGTGAATCTGAGCAACGTGAGCGCTAGCAATCTGGCGCTGGCAACGGGTAAGTTCACGATGAATGCTGCGCCGGTTGTGGGTCTCGGTGGTACTGAGGCCACGTTCAACACCGGTGTGAGCTCTCTGGCTGCCGGTGCTGCCACGCTGACCCTGAATCTGGATATGATGGCGGCATATGAAAGCACTGGTGCTGTAAGCGGTGCAACGCTTACCATTACGTTGGGTGTTTCCGGTGCAGATTTCAGCAGCTACACGGTGGAAAACTGGCAGGCACTGGTGGGATTCGATGGCTGGCTGGGTACGACGCTGGAGAATCAGAATGCGACCTACCAGGTGGCCGATGGCGCAGCCGCGGTTTCTGAAGGTGCTTCTGCCCCCACGGTGAGCTATGGTTACGCAGCTGGTGGTGGTGGCGGCAATGTGGGCACGCTGGTTATTACGATTTCCGGCCTGAATGTCCCCGAGCCCGCCTCCGCAACACTTGGATTGGCCGCGCTTATGATGCTCTGCGCCCGCCGTCGTCGCAAGGCATAAGCCCAGAGAAAAGCAGGCGAGGTGTTGCTTCGGCGTGCCAAGCCTGCTTGCTTGTCTTGTCTCGGCGTAGGCGTAGCCGAAGACGGATGGCACTCGCCGCACTCGCAGCTCGCCGTCGGAGGAATGATTAATTATTAACCTGCCACGGCGTAGCCCGAAGGGCGAAGACGGGTGATTAGTGATTAATGTGTAAAGTTTCAGCCCGCGCTTTTTCCGGAAAGCGCGGGCTATTCACTATTGACTATTGACTATT
>DEPT01000031.1:5601-8719 GCA_002358905.1 Akkermansiaceae bacterium UBA3385 | reverse complement strand
CTCGAAGCCGAGAACAAGTGTGCGAATTGTCCGTTCGTGAAACGTGCGCACGAGGAGTTCATGGATAAGCGAGTTGATGAGCAAAAATGACATCGTTAAGCATTGAAAATAAGCATAAAAAGATGCAAGGAAAAGTAAAAAAGTCCTTGCATCTTGTGCTTAATATGCTATACTGTAACCATAGAGCAAAGCACTAAGTAGCAATGAATAACGAGTATATAAACAAACTGAAAGCCTACGGCATTAACCCCGCCGACTACGATGAGTTCGAGATGGAGGAAATCGCCGACTCCCTGAACACCTACGAAGAAAACAAGGCATACGCCGACAGCTACCGCAAGGAGCTGGAAGCCGGGGCTGAATCAGACAAAAGCTACCACGAGTTCCTACAGGGGATGGCCGACCGCGAAATCATCAGCCTGTATGAAAATTACGGCATCGTTACCAACATCAAAATCGAGGGCTGGGAACCCGCCTCCCGTTAAGGGAGGCGACATAGAAAGATACCAATGAACACACCATCCATAAAAAGAGGCGACATAGTCCGCATCAAACGCGAATGGCTGAATCCGGGGGAGACCGGAGACGAACTATACCTTGTATTAGAAGAATGCGGTATCAACCGCATTCTGATACAAGCCCTTAACACCGGGCTCCCACTGACTCCGACAAGCGTAGTCAATATCGACTGGGTAATTTTCCATACCAACATCAGCAACCATTAACCCCATCACTAACCATGAAAGTATACATCGAAGCGCACTTCAAGCAGGTAAAGGAGAACGAGTACAAACGAGTCGAGGTCAAGATTGACGAAGACCTCATCCCCTGGGGCGTACACAAGTTCCTCGAACGTCGCTATGGAGAAATCACCGAGCTGAGCTTCCTCTTCACACGAGAAGTTGAAGAATAATGACAAATGCTATACTTATATATGATTAGCAAGGTGGATGAGTATTCCCTGTAACTTCAAAAATATAATCCCCATAATGTTTCACTATAAAGCCATTAAATAAGTCAATTCCAAGAATGTCGTCCATCTCATTATTTGAAATAAAGGGAGCGAAAAAAGGCTGAACTAGATTAGACTGAATAAAAATAGTCATCTTTTTAGCCGTTTGGCGTAAATGCATTCGCCCCAATGTGTCAAATTCAGGTCGAGGTTCTTTCTCTGTATCGATTTTAAGGTTAGGGAGACTTTTGTTGCTTATAGTTGATTTTTGACATCCAGTATCAAACAAAACAGGAAAATAGTTATAAGTACTATCTGATATATATATACTAGGTCGATTGTCATCCGATGAATATTTTTGTGTATGGGCAATCAATGTATTCGTTATAGATGTTTCTGTTAATGGGGGCTTGGTTATTCCCCATTGCGAAAGCTCTCTATTGACCAAATTAAGTGTAAATGGCATATCTATTAACAAATCCATGCCTAAACAGCCATCAAATTGGAATCGTTTCCAATTATCATCGAGTCTTACGCATATATTCAATTCCTTATCTTTGTTACCTACGCAAACATGCAAGTTTGCTATTAAGCATTCAACCCTAACATCATTTATGTATGTGTACACTCTTTTGCAATGATGCGCTAAGTTGTGTTCTTCCAACCATTCATAACTGAGGAATGTATTTGTTGCACCTGTATCGAGAATGAGAGTTATATCATGGCCATTGACCTTTGCATGCGTTAATGGCCGCATATTTTCAATTGTCACCCCTTGCGCTATTTGTTTATCAGAGATCTGTTCAAAAAATATTTTTTGGTATTTATCCATGTTAATGGACTTAGTTTACTCCTTAAATGGATTAAATCAAGAAAAAACCGGTGCTTAACCGGCTGAAAGGGGAGTTTTATTCACCCCGGCGCTTGGTAGGAAGCCCGAAGAAGTTGTTGCCTCCGATTTGGTAGCCAGTAGCTTTCCAGCTGATGTGGGTGAGGGTGGGGTAAACCTCGCCATTCCACTTGTAGCCGCTATCGAGTACGTCTACCTCAATCAGCTTGCCTTTGTAGATACGTATCAGTTGGTCGCCGGGTTCGAGTTTGATATCTTTGCTCTCGGGGGTGATGCTTACCGGGGCTTGTCCAGCTTTTTTCAAATTGTAGGTAGTCAGCTTGATTTCGACCACTTCGGTAGCTTTCGGTTCAGTGGGCTCAGCGGTAGATTCCTGTGCCGGGGCTTCGGCGGTCGGCTCCACGTCCGTCACGGGCTCGTTTAATTCTTCTGCACGTTCGGCTTCGCGGGCTTCTTCGACTTCTTGCCACAGGGCGGCTTCGATTTCTGCATCGCTGGGAGTCTCTGCCTGAGGCTGCGTCTCTTCATCGTCCATCAGCCACGGGGGAATGACCTCTATGCGTTGAATCGTATCGTTGGTTGACCTGCGGCGAGGTTTGCGCTCCGGGGCGCTCAGCGTGACCTTAAACAGCTTTTCCACCATTTCCCGGTGTTTGGCATGGGGTAGCTCGTATTCGCCGGATATGACCAGCTCTGTGAGCGGCTTGGCAATCTTGCGGTCTTTGGTGAATGCCCCTCGTATATGTTGGCACAGGTAGGTGACTTTCTTGTTTCTCTTCTCAACGAGGGCTCGATAGGTGGTTCCGCTGGCGCTCTTCACGCGGACTTCGATGTCTGCGCTTACCGACTTTGCTTTGCTTGTCTTCTTATTCATAAAAACAGGGGGTAAAAAGTTCCTTTGTATAGTATAAGCTATTTAGTATAAATATGCAAGGTTTTTATTACTTTTTCTTTTGTGACTGTGAATAAAAATCGGATGACTTTTTCCGTTATGAGAAAATCGTCACAAAAGACTCATTTTCAACACTTACACGACAAGCAATGTGATTTGACTGATAGACAACGATTTTTTGCTATTTAAGCCACGGATATTGAGTCGATTATATGTAATGTGACTGGAACCGCACGAGTCTAAGCGAGTCCTTTTGTCTGCAAAACAGGGGCAAAATGGATGCAAAAACAGCTCCGAAAGTCCGATTTCCGTTATGAGTTGCGATTTTATAACCCGCTGAAATCGAGGCACAAAAAAGGAGCGGTCGTTACCATTTTGTCTTGGTTACGACCGCTCCCATAATAGCAGGGAGGTGATTTGAACA
>DEPT01000031.1:0-5568 GCA_002358905.1 Akkermansiaceae bacterium UBA3385 | reverse complement strand
CTCTACCACTGAGCTACCCTGCCATTGGAGCCGCTTGTATAGCGGACTGCGGGCGAATTATAGCAGCAGATGAGAGCCTTGGCAAGCCTAAAATTATATTTTATTGCGAATTTATTTTTTAGGGGCTGTTTTGCGACTTTCACGAATCTTCTGAAGACGCTCCAGAACCTGTTCAGGCTTAGAGAAAGAGGCTTCAAAGCGTTTCAGGGCGGAGGGGCTGGCTGCAGGGTCGCAGGTAATTGCTTCTTTGCCAACGGCTGCAGCGGCTTTTACAGCCTCCACGGTTTCGGCGGCAGAGAGCATAATCTGGAATTTCAGCTGAAGCATGCCAGGCTTGTTTTCCGGTTCGGCAGTTGCAAGTGCCTTGTCAACAGTAGCCAGAGCAGCTTCCGTTGTTTCTGCTGCAGGAAGGGCGGCAGCCAGGGCTGCGCGCTGCTCCTGTACGCGCTGCAGACGGCCAAGACCGGTGGAATCCTGCGGATCCAGGGCCATGATGCGCTGACGCAGGGCAGAGGTCTGGGCCTGGAAATCCTCGGGAATGCTCTTGTAAGCCTGCAGGAGGCAGGCAAGCTGCTCTTCACCCTGCAGAGAATCCGCTTTTTTCAGCAATTCGGCAGTGGAAAGAGCCGCATTCAGGGGAGAAGTAGCGTCTTCCAGTCTGGTGACACCTCCGCAGAAGCCACCTACGACATCACCCTGCGGGGTAATGACCATAATGGTGGGGAAGCCATCAATGCCGTACTGGTTGCAAAGTTCCCGGTTACGCTCCAGCAGCTTCTTGTCAAACTTGGGATTGCGAGGAACATCTACCTCCATGAGTACAAACTTGTCCTTGGCATACGCTTCAAATGCAGGAGTATCAAGCACTTGTTTGCGCAGGCGTATGCACCAACCGCACCAGTCTGAACCGGTGAAATCAATGAGAACAGCCTTGTTTTCGGCAGCTGCCTTGTTTTTTGCAGCTTCCAGATCCGTCATCCACTCGGCAGCCCAAGCCGGCGCCATAGCGGCCAGCATAAGCACAGCACACAGAGTTTTCTTGAACATGGGCACATTATATCAGAAAGACTTACGCCGCGGCAAGCGTATTCTGCTACCTACAGAACAAATGCCAATACGCGTGCGCCGAGACTTCTGATTATGTTTACAGGACTAAAATCCCGTGCTTCGACAGATTTGCGCCCCGCCCATTCGGTATTCATAGAACAAGACCGGGCTTATGCAAAACGGAAAGCCCGATACCTTTCTGCAAGGAATCGGGCTTTCTTTTGAGAGTTGTTGTTGGTGGGTTTACTTACCGAAAGCGGTCTTGTACACGCCAAGCACTTCTTCCCAGGTGCAGGGGCGGGGGTTGCCGCCGGTGCAGACGTCGGCCATGGCGGCATCGGTCAGGGCTTCGAGGTCTTCTTCCTTCACGCCGATTTCGGCGAGGGTCTGGGGAATGTTCACATCGATGGAGAGCTGCTTGACTGCTTCTACGGCGGCCTTGCGGTATTCCTCCTGGCTCATGGTGTCGACGCCCTGCACGCCCATGGCACGGGCGATTTCGCGGTACTTCTCGCCGGTGTATTCAGCGTTGTATTCCATGACGTAGGGCAGAAGTACTGCGTTGGCCACGCCGTGGGGGGTGTTGTAGAAAGCGCTCAGGGGATGAGCCATGCCGTGTACTACGCCGAGCCCCACGTTGGAGAAGGCCATACCGGTCATGTACTGGCCCAGGGCCATGCCTTCTCGACCGTCGGGGTCGTTTTCCACAGCCTTGCGGAGATTCTTGGCGATGAGTTCCACGGCCTTGATGTTCAGGGTATCTGCCAGTTCCCAGGCGGCGAGGGTGGTGTAGCCCTCAATAGCGTGGGTGAGGGCGTCCATGCCGGTGGCGGCGGTCAGCCCCTTGGGCATGGAGCTCATCATATCCGGGTCAACCACGGCTACAACAGGGATGTCGTGCGGGTCTACGCATACGAACTTGCGGCGCTTGGCTTCATCGGTAATCACGTAGTTGATGGTGGTTTCTGCAGCAGTGCCGGCGGTGGTGGCAACAGCGATGACAGGCACGCACTTGTTCTTGGTGGGGGCCAGGCCTTCCAGGCTCACCACATCAGAGAATTCCGGGTTGTTGATGATAATGCCGATGGCCTTTGCGGTATCCTGCGGGGAACCACCACCGATGGCAATCATGTAGTCAGCACCGGCGGCTTTGAAGGCCTCCACGCCTGCGGTCACCACATCCACGCTGGGGTTGGCCTTTACCTTGTCGTAAATTTCATAGGCGCAACCGGCGGCATCGAGCAGGGTGGTAACCTTGGCCACCACGCCGAACTTCACAAGGTCGGCATCAGTTACTATCAGAGCTTTGGCGAAACCACGGCTCTTTACCTCGGTCACGATGGCTTCCACTGCGCCGTGGCCGTGGTAGCTCGTCTCATTCAGAATAAAGCGTTTTGCGGACATGCTCATACTCTATCAGCTTTTCAGGCGTTTGCAACAATAAAACGTACTCAGGGTGTTTTTCCTCTCGTATGTGTCCCGGAGATTTTGCAATTGCCTGATATATCAACACCATTTTTTAATCAGGCTCTCTGGTTTCTCTTACGCCGGAACAGGCTTGGCGCCAGGGCTGGTGCGACCAATAAACAAAATCACCTGAGAAATCTCAGGTGATTTTCGTTGCTATGCGCGGACGGATGGCTGCGCACAAGGGTGGGGGTGAATCAGAACTTGAACACGCCTTGCATCTGGAGTACGAAGGCACCGTCTTTGTCCGTGGCGTGTACGGGGTTGAAGATGTACTGCACGTCCGGCTGCAGGAAGAAGGTGGGAGTAATCTGCACCACGGTTGTGAGTTCCAGCCCGTATTCATCTTTATGAGTCACGGGGTTTTGTGAGGATGCAGCCCGCTGCCAGAGGAAACCGAAGGAGATGTTCTCGTAGTTGCTGGCGCTGCTCCATCCGGTGCCGCGGAAGGGGCTGCGAAGCATGAAACCAGTGGAGGCGGCGCATTTCACACCGGTGACACTGGCGGCGTCCTGGTCCATGAACCCGGCGCGTGCAAACATGCCCAGCTGGGAGTTTCGGCCCATCTGCTGCTGAATGTTGATGCCGCAGCCGGAGCCGATTTTGCCGTGGTGGTCTGTAAGGGTGTACTGCAGACGGTAGGTGCCCGGTCCCATGCCCATCATATCCTCGCTGATGAAGCCGATTTCACCCAGGTGTGCCCAGTAGTTGGTGCTGAGGTGACTGAACGGGTTATGGTTCAGCTGGGTGTTGGTGCTGGTGGTGGCATACATGGCGTAGAAGTTTTTGCAGGGCTGCCAGGCGGTCATGAATCCCAGGTTGGCCCAGGTGAGCGGCAGGCAGGGGTTGTTTACGAAGCTGTCGTTCATGAGTCCGCCGGCCCAGGAGGAGGAGTAGGCGTTCTGGTCAAAGTAGTTGCTCAGGTCCAGAGTGCCGGCCATGGCTACCCACTTGCCATCGAATCCGCTGTAGCCCAGTGCCAGCTGGGGCAGGGTAACGCCGTTGCCGCCACGAAGGGAACCTTGCGGATTGGTCAGGGTGCCCAGGCTGCGCTGGGCGCTGCTGCGGCGTTCTGAGAAATTCGTGCCGGTGCCCCAGTCTGCCTCAAAGGTTAGGAATACGCCTTGGCTGTTGTCGCAGTCCTTGGCCAGGAACCAGGTGCCGCTCAGCATCCAGTTGAAGGAGGAGAATTCGCTGCGGTGGTGGTGGGGCTTGGGGTGAATGGCGGTGTAGTTGTAGGACGCAGTCAGGTCATACTGGAGACCATAGCGGCTCAGCGCCGACTTGATTTTCTGGGCACCGGTGGACAAGGGATCGTCATCTACCAGTGCACCGGGTTCCACGCAGGTGTTGCCGGGTACGAAGAGCATGTCCAGGTAAGGCATGAACTTCTGCGGTGTCTCCGGCATGAAACGCCAGCCGCTGCAGGCCCCCTTGGAGTTGTCTTCATCGCGGTTGCGGGCCTGGTTCAGCAGGTGCTGGCTGGTGGGTACGCCGGCATGGCGGCGGCTGATTTGCTCCTGCGGGGAGAGCCCGCTTTGCAGGCTGACCGGTACCTCCACAATTTCCAGGAAGGCAGGTTCCCAACCCCAGGATGTATCCATATAGCCGCTGGCTTGCTGTGCCCCGGCAGTTCCGGCCACGGTTGTGGCCGCCAACATGTAGCAGAGTGATTTCGCTTTCATGGTTGCGGGTGTAGATGCTCGCCCGCCCCATGGAGGTTGGAAAACAAGTAGAGAAAAAGCCGCCCGGGGTAATCCCGGGCGGCGGATGATGAAAGAGGAGGGGCGGGAGATTTTATTCCGCCTGAATGTCCTTGAGGGCTTCGTTGATGTTACCCATGTGCTTTACAATCTGCTCATTGATGTTGTTGCCGTGCATGTCGCATGCCATGCGGATGGCGTTCAGAATGGCTACGCCTGTGGCAGAGCCATGAGCAATGATGGAAAGTCCGTTCACGCCGATAAGGGGGCTGCCGCCCACTGCATCGGCGCTCATGCGCTTGCGGAGTGTTTTGAAGACGCTGCTCATCCCCAGCGCACCCAGCATGGCCAGCACGCTGCTCTTGATGGCGGCCTTCATGGTGTGGGAGAAGAACTTGGCTGTGCTTTCCACGCACTTGAGAAGAATGTTGCCTGTGAAACCATCGGTCACGGCCACATCCAGCCCGTGTTCAAAGAGGTCGTGGCCTTCGGTGTTGCCCACGAATTCGAAAGGAAGCAGTCCTTTCTTGTTCAGCTCGCTGAGCAGGGCGTAGGTCTTGAGGGAAGTCTCACTGCCCTTGCAGTCCTCGGTGCCGTTGCTCATCACGCCCACTTTAGGATTCGGGCGGTTGTACACATAGCGGGACATGAGGGCGGCCATTACGGCGTAGCCCACCATGTGGCTGGGCTTGGCATCCGGGTTGGCGCCGGTGTCGCTCACCAGTACATTGCCATGTGCTGCGGGCAGGGGAGATACAATGCCGGCACGCTCCACACCGGGCAGAAGACGCAGCTTAATGGTGCTGGCTGCCACGGCGGCGCCGGTGTTGCCGGCAGAAAGTACGGCGTCTGCTGTTCCATTTTTCACCAGGTCCACTGCAATGCTCATGGAGGACTTCTTCTTCTGGCGCACAGCCATGATGCCGCTTTCCTCCATGGTGACCACTTCCGGTGCGTGCACAATCTCAATCTTCGGGTGGTTGGCAATGCCGGCGGCTTCGCAGCAGGCGCGCACGGCAGCTTCTTCGCCTACCATATATATTTTCTCCAGAGCTGGTACTTGTTCCAGTGCCAGTTTGGCTCCGTCTACGTTGATTTGCGGCGCGTTATCGCCGCCCATGGCATCGAGTGCGAGCTTCATGAATGCTGAAAAGGTTTGTATGAAAAATACTTGACTCTACTCTAGCAGATAATGCTGTTATGTCAACACAAAAACGCCCCATACGTTGAAGTATGGGGCATTGCTTGAAAGATTTTTTGGGGTTGGTGATACTGCGGATTAGTCCACAAGCTTCACGATAACCTCAGCGCCGCTCTGGGTCTTGTAAGTGCCGCACTGCGGGCAAGCGGT
>DEPT01000027.1:6460-10812 GCA_002358905.1 Akkermansiaceae bacterium UBA3385 | reverse complement strand
AACCACGAGCTGAACGCCAACACCCTGCTGAGTCCGTTTGCCGGCGTGCAGTACTACGCCAGTGACTCCGCCACCGTAAATGGCACCAGCACCGGCTCCCTGCAGAACCTGCGTGCGGAAATCGGTGTGGCCGCCAGCCGCCGCATGGGTAAGTTCGGTGTATACGGAGAAATCGCCCTGCACCAGGACATCTCCCGCAACAATCCCGTTGTGGATATGTCCGGCTCCCGCTACAACGGCATGAACCCCGGTCGCACGGGCCTGAACTTCACCATCGGCGCCAACTATGAGCTTACCGACAAGTGGAGCGTGAACGCCAGCTACACGGGTGAGTTCGTTGAGAACGCCAATGCCCACAGCGCAAACGTGGGCGCCACGTACAAGTTCTGATAGTTGGTCAGGAAGGATTGTACTCAAAATATCCGTCCCGCTGTCGGCATTTCCCGCAGTGGGACGGATTGTTGTCGTGTTCCTGATTGATTGGCGACAGTTTCACATATAAAAAAGCCCGCATTCGGAAGAATGCGGGCTTTTGGCAAAGGATTGGAGTGCTTTAATAATGGCCACCACGGGGGCCGTTGTGCCACTTCCAGGCGGTCTCCACAATCTGGGCCACATCCTGGTACTTGGGTATCCAGCCGAGGATTTCTGCGGCCTTGCGGGAGTCTGCAATCAGACGAGCGGGGTCGCCTTCGCGGCGCGGACCGTAGGTCACGGGAGCCTTCATGCCGGTCACTTTCTCGGCGGCCTCGATAATCTGCTTCACGGAGAAACCATTGCCGGTGCCAAGGTTGAACCAGTTGGTCTCGCCGCCTTCCATGAGGTAATTCAGGGCGCGCAGGTGGGCATCAGCCAGGTCATCCACATGGATGTAGTCGCGGATGCAGGTGCCATCCGGGGTGTCGTAGTCGGTACCGAATACGGTGATGCCGGGGCGTTCTCCCTTGATGGCCTGGAGAATAACCGGGATGAGGTGAGATTCGGGCTCGTGATCTTCGCCGATAGCTCCGTCCACAGAGGAACCGGAGGCGTTGAAGTAGCGCAGGAATACGCTCTTGAGCCCATAGGCTCGGTCGCAGTCCTTGCATACCTTTTCCAGCATGTACTTGGAACCACCATAGGGATTGATGGGATCCTGCTTCTCTGTCTCGGGAATCGGCACCTGGGTCGGCACACCATAGGTGGCGCAGGTGGAGGAGAACACGAAACGCTTGCAGCCGGCCAGAATCATGGCGCGGAGCAGCACCAGAGGCTTGGCGATGTTGTTCTCATAATACTTCAGCGGGTCGGTCACAGACTCACCCACCTGGATGAAGGCTGCGAAGTGAACAACAGCATCGAACTTGCCATTCACCAGCAGCGGGTACACCACAGAGGGATCGCCCAGGTCGCCCTTCACGAGGGTGACTTCCTTATCAACGATAGCAGCGGGATGACCGTAAATCATGCTGTCGAGCACGGTCACATCGGCGCCGCTCTTGACGAGCTGGCGCACCGTGTGAGAACCAATATAACCGGCACCGCCGGTAACGAGTACTTTCATAATGAATAACAGATAAATCGTGAATTAGAGCATGGAAGCCAGAAGAGCTTCCAATTTGCGGATATCGGCAGAGAACTTGCGGATGCCTTCTGCTGTCTTCTCGGTAGCCATGGCGTCTTCGTTGAAGAGGAATCGGAAGTTCTTCTCATCGGCAGGGATACGCTCGATGTCGCTTGCTGCGGCAGCCTCGGGAGAGAGCAGGGGAGTCACCTCTTCCTCCGAAGCCGCGAGCTCGGCCAGCAGCCCCGGGGAGATAGTGAGCAGGTCGCAACCGGCCAGGGCAAGGATTTCGCCCGTGTTGCGGAAGCTGGCGCCCATAATCTGCACCGGATAACCGAACTTCTTGTAATAGTTGTAAATGGTGCGGACGGAGAGCACGCCGGGGTCAGTTTCTGCGGTGTACTTCTCGCCGGTGGCAGCTACATACCAGTCTAGGATGCGGCCAACGAAGGGAGAAATGAGGCGTACGCCGGCCTCTGCACATGCTACAGCCTGCACCAGGCTGAACAGCAGGGTAAGGTTGCAGTGAATGCCTTCCTGTTCCAGCTGACGGGCCGCCTGGATGCCTTCCCAGGTGGCAGCAATCTTGATGAGTACGCGCTCGCGGGGAATGCCGGCTGCTTCATACAGAGCCATGATTTCGCGTGCCTTCTGCACAGTGCCTTCGGTATCGAAAGACAGGCGGGCGTCTACTTCGCTGGATACACGACCAGGAACGCGCTTGAGAATCTCCAGACCAAAGGCCACAATTACGCGGTCCATCAGTTCGCCAACCTTATCGGCCGGGTTTTCGACAGTTGCCTTGAAATCGGCTACCACTGCATCAAGAATCGGACGATATTCAGGTTTCGCGGCTGCGGCCAGAATGAGAGAAGGATTCGTTGTGGCATCCTGGGGGGTGAACTCCTCCATCTGGCGGAAATCACCTGTATCTGCCACTACCGTTGTAAATTTTTTGAGTTGTTCGAGCTGTGTTGCCATAATATTGCGAAGTTAGTGTATCATATATTTGAGCATTCTGCAAGCCAGCAATTGAAGCCCGCCTGTCAAACATGTTGGAAATTAGCGGCAAATCTTTTGATGATCTGCCGCTTTCATTGCCAGGAAAGCCTTTTTTATTCCTCGTTTCTGCGTTTTGTGAACAAATGGTGTACAAAGTAGAGCGGGAGCCCGAAGATAAGAATGAGAAGAAGCGGGATGAAGAGGAAGAGATAAAGCCGCAGGTATAACGTGCAGGTAGAGTCTCCTGCATCTGCCCCCAGTTTCCACCAGTGGTAGGTTGCCGTGGGGTTCCAGGAAACACCGGAAGTCGGGTCCAGGTGAAGGAGACCACGGCGAGCCATGGCTGCAGGGTAGCCGCGTTCGCTGGCGGTGATGTAGTATTCATCTGCCAGGGAAGATTCGCCCACGCTGTCGAAGTAGCGCCCCAGCTCGTAAGGAGCAAAGGGGCTTTCGAGCATGTTGTCGGCATATTGAAGAATCTTGAGCCCTTCTGCGGAATCTGCCTCTACACCATCCCCGAAGATGAGCATGGAACCGGCTTTCACCGCTGCATCTGCATGCCCCTGCTGGGCGGCGGCGCGGTAATAATCAAGAGCTTCTATGTGTTTCCCCTCTTCCTGCAGCAGCCATGCTTTGTGGTAAAGGGCAGCTGGCTCCCGGGCAGCCACTGCCTTTTCCAGATACTGCATGCCTTTGGTTGTATCCGCGGCCACGCCTTTGCCTTTCAGGTAGGAATCCGCAACGAGGTAGGCCATCTGGGCGTCCTTTGCCTGGTCTGCCAGCATGGTTGCATAAGTGAGGGCTTTGACTTCGTCTTTATCTGTTCCTGTTCCGGTGGTATAGACCTTAAAAAGCTGGTATGCCGCCGGTAAAATGCCGGCAGCTGCAGCTTCTTCCAAATGCTCAATGCCGCTGGCCGTGTTCTGGTTAACGCCTAGCGCATTCAGCTCCATGTAGCCCTGCCAGTACAGGGATTCCTTGTCGCCTTCGCCTGCTTGTCTGCAATAGATTTCATACGCCTTGGCATAGGCGGAATTTGCTGCCTCCGGGCTGTTTTGTTTGGTGTAGAGGTCCCCCAGAATGAATGCGGCCGAGGGTTCTCCCTGGGCAGAAAGACGGTTGAACCATTCCACACTGCGGACTGCATCTGCAGGAATGACTTCATCCCCGGTCATGAAGAGACGGGCCAGCATCCACATGGCTTTCTGGTCGCCTTGTTCTGCTTTCCGGGTCAGGTTGTCAAGCAGAACATCTGCCCAGGCTGCTGCTTGTTCGCGATGTCCCTTCAGCGCATAGCGCAGGTACACCTGCCGCTGGGAGTAGGCATCTCCCTTTTCTGCCTCGGCTTTCAGCTCAGATATGCTTTGTTCCATTTTTTCATCATTGCAGGTAAGCGCGGAGACCTCCTGGGCTGACAAGGGTAGGGTAAGCAGAGCCGCTATAATCCAGAATGATTTCATCATGGTAACGGATTTGACCAGAATTTGATTGTGTGAGTTGAAAGAAAAACCGGTGCTGACGATGTGAATCAGCACCGGTGAGGTAATTGTGTACTTTACTCGCCCCGGCGGAAACCACCGGATGCGCGGCCTCCTCCGTTTCGGTTGAAGGGCTTGCGGCCACCGAAAGAGGGCTTGCGATCTCCGAAGTTGCGTCGTTCACCAAAGTTCTTGCGCTCCCCGAAAGAACGGCGCTCGCCATCAAAACTGCGGCGTTCACTGAAGTTTTTGCGCTCACCGAAGGAACGGTGCTCACCATCGAAGCTGCGGCGCTCACCGAAGGAACGGCGCTCGCCGAAGTTTTTGCG
>DEPT01000027.1:1281-6360 GCA_002358905.1 Akkermansiaceae bacterium UBA3385 | reverse complement strand
CGTTCGCCATCGAAGCTGCGGCGTTCACCGAAGTTCTTGCGCTCGCCGAAGGAACGGCGCTCACCAAACGGCTTGCGGTCACCAAAGCTGCGTCGTTCCCCGAAAGACTTGCGGTCGCCGAAGCTGCGGGAATCTTCGCGGCGATTGCGGGGAGCCCGGCCGAACGGACGGCGTGTATCCTCGTTCTCCGGTTCAAAAGCTTCACCCTCCGTGAACTTGGTGGCAAGGCCCAGGGCCTCCTCCTCGGTCTCAAAGTCGGCGGGGTTGAATACATAACCCTCATCGTCATCTTCTTCCACTGCAGGTTTGCCTGCGGCGGGGTTGGGACGCGGCTTGAATACCTGCTTGGCACCCATGAGCCCCTTGCGGCGGCGCGGATTGGTTCCGGCCTGTGCAATCTGCTCAGCCGTCATGAGCTGGCAGTGCCCGGGTTCGAGGTCCCCACCCCAGAGGGAGCCGATACGCACGCGCACCAGCTTTTTGACACGCAGTCCCAGGCAGGAGAACATCTGGCGCACCTGGCGCTTCAGACCCTGTTCCAGCACCACGCAGGCACGGCGGGCAGAGAGTCGGGAAACATACTTGGCCTTGGCCTGGCCTTCAGGAATGCGTACACCCTTCAGCAGCTGAATAAGAACACTGCTGTCGAATGCCTGGTCCAGCGTGACCCAGTATTCCTTTTCAATACCACCGCTCGGGTGCGCCAGGTTCTGGCACATGCTGCCGTTATTCGTGAATATGAGCAGACCTTCGCTGTCTGCATCCAGTCGGCCCACATAGTTGGCATGGCGGTACTTGGCGGGCAGCAGGTCATACACCGTGCCGATGGCGCCCTGGGCCTCCCGGCTGCAAACAAAGCCACGCGGCTTGTTGAGCAGAATCACCACCTCCTCCTGCGGTACAGCGCGGCGGCCATCCACCTTTACGAAATCGGTGGGCATGACACGAAGTCCGGGGGTGTCCACAGCTTTGCCATTTACCTCCACTCGGCCTTCTGCAATGAGTCGGTCTGCAGCGCGGCGGCTCTCGTATCCGCACATGGCAAGAAACTTATTCAGGCGCACGCTGCCCTCGGGGGCGGCGGGGTAGCCGTTATCTTCAGACATAGTAGATTTCTCTATACTTTTTAAGTGGTATAAAAGAAGCCCCTCGGTTGCCACAACCGGGGGCTCCAGAAAATGTGAATACCCTCTCGTGAGGGGCCTATCAGGCTTCGAACTTGGTCTTGGGCAGGCCGATGGGGCTCTGACCTTCCTTCCACTGACCGCGTTCCTTCATGAGCTTCACGCGCTCGAAACGCTTGAGAACAGAACGCTTGCCGCCAACGGTACCAGTAGCCTTGAGTGTGGAGTGCTTGGACATATAATGTGTGTTTGGTAAAGGTTAACTCCGCATCACTGCGGAAATGAGGTGGCCTCTTATACAGCAGAATGCCTCTAATTGCAAGTCAAATTTACGACTTTTTTGCTTTTCTTTACGTCAACAGGCTTTACTCGTACGCTTGCGTATGTGAAGACAGTGTGTCATTGAGCGAAAATGCACTTTGCCATGCTGTTTTTGTAGGGTATTCTGGAATCTAATAACAACGACTATTTTATCCTCACATTATGAAAAAGAAGTACATCGTTTCCTCGTTACTTGTGGCTTGTGCCGTGTTGAGCACTTCCTGCTCCACCATGGTAGATGGCAACAATGTGTCACCTAATCAGGTAGGCCATGGTCAGCAGGCTTTCCCCGCTACGGTAGTGGCTGCCAGGAATGTGAACATTGAAACCACCAGCACGGCCAGGAGTCTGGGCACGGGAGTGGGTGCTGTTCTTGGTGCTGCTTCCGGCGCTCTGCTGGGTGGGGGCACTGGGCAGCTTGTTTCCTCTGCTGGTTTTGGCGTGGTTGGTGCTCTGGCCGGTCGTTATCTGACCGATTCCATGGGTAATACCCAGGGGCAGGTCATCACGGTGCAGATCGATGGCACCAACCAGCTGTATTCTGTGACGCAGCCTGTTTCTGAACAGGTGGGCTACATCCCCGTAGGTGCTCATGGTATGTACTACCACGGCGCAAACTACAGCCGCTTTGAACCCTATGGCATGTAATTGCCGTTTGTGAGCATTTTATTCAAATCCCCTGCCTGGCTTTGTGTCGGGCAGGGTGTTTTTTTTGTTTCTGAATGTTAATGCGACAATATGCCGCATGTTTCGTGCGGCAAAATGTGCATGCTGCGGCAAAATGCCGCTTCTTCTCTGGTGAGATGTTATGGTCTGAAAAAAGCATGACAATGCGTAAACGGCTTAAAAATAAGAAAATAGTAAAGAATTCTTCTGCTTTTGGCAAAAGTTGGCACGGAATTTGCAACATAGAGAAGTAAGAGATGCCTGCACAGGTGCTGGCCTATCGATTTCAAAAACAACAAAACAAAATAGAAAGAAACAAAACCATGAGCAAAATACTCGGTATTGACCTTGGTACGACAAACTCCTGCATGGCCGTCATGGAAGGCGGTCAGGCCACTGTTCTTGAGAACAGCGAGGGCGCACGTACCACCCCCTCCATCGTCGCTTTCACCAAGAACGGCGAGCGTATCGTCGGCCAGGCTGCCAAGCGCCAGGCTGTGACCAATCCCCGCAACACGGTGTTCTCCGCCAAGCGTCTCATCGGCCGCAAGTACGCCGAGCTGACCGCCGATGACAAGAAGGTCCCTTACACCATCGTGGAAGCTGCCAACGGCGACGCCCACATTCAGGTGGAAGTGGGTGGCGAGACCAAGGTGTACTCCCCCCAGGAAATCAGCGCCATGATTCTCGGCAAGCTGAAGGCCGATGCCGAAGCCAAGCTGGGCGAGACTATCTCCGAGGCTGTGATTACCGTGCCCGCCTACTTCAACGACGCCCAGCGTAACGCCACCAAGGCTGCTGGTGAAATCGCCGGTCTGAAGGTGCGCCGCATCATCAACGAACCCACCGCCGCCGCTCTGGCCTATGGCCTGGACAAGGGCAGCAATGAGCAGATTGCCGTGTATGACCTTGGTGGTGGTACCTTCGATATCTCCGTGCTGGAAATCGGCGATGGCGTGTTCGAGGTGAAGGCTTCCGATGGTGATACCCACCTGGGTGGTGACGACTGGGATAACGCCGTCATCAACTGGATTCTGGCTGAATTCAAGAGCCGCGAGGGTATGGATATCTCCAAGCAGACGGACGCTCTGCAGCGCATCAAGGAAGAGGCGGAGAAGGCCAAGATTGCCCTCTCCTCCACCCAGAGCTACGATATCTCCCTGCCGTTCATCACCATGGACGCTACCGGTCCCAAGCACATCCAGCTCACGCTGACCCGCAGCAAGCTGGAGCAGCTTACCGAGACCCTGCTGGAGCGCACCGCCCGCCCCGTGCGTGAGTGCATTTCCGCTGCCGGTCTGAGCACCAGCGATATCAACGAGCTCGTGCTCGTGGGTGGTATGACCCGTATGCCCGCCGTGCAGGAGATGGCCAAGCGCCTTGCCGGCAAGGAACCCCACAAGGGTGTGAACCCGGATGAAGTGGTGGCCGTGGGTGCTGCTATTCAGGGTGGCGTGCTTACCGGCGCTGTGAACGACGTGCTTCTGCTCGACGTGACTCCGCTGACCCTTTCCATCGAGACCATGGGCGGCATTGCCACCCCCATGATTGACCGCAACACCACCATCCCCGTGCGCAAGAGCCAGGTGTTCTCCACTGCTGCTGATAACCAGCCGGCCGTAGACATCCGCATCTGCCAGGGTGAGCGCAAGATGTTCAACGACAACAAGCTGCTGGGCAACTTCAAGCTCGACGGCATCCAGCCCGCTCCCCGTGGTGTACCTCAGATTGAGGTGACCTTCGATATGGACGCCAACGGTATCCTCAAGGTGACCGCCAAGGACAAGAACACCGGCAAGGAGCAGAATATCTCCATCCAGGGTTCCTCCGGTCTCTCCAAGGAAGAGATTGAGCGCGCCAAGAAGGAAGCCGAGGCCCACGCCGAGGAAGACCGCCGCAAGGCTGAGGACATCGAGGTCATCAACAAGGCCGATTCCCTGGCTCACAACGTGGAGCGCCAGATCAAGGACATGGGCGACAAGGCCCCTGCCGAAGTGGTCAAGCCCATCCAGGAGAAGGTGGACGCCCTGAAGAAGGCCGCCGAGGCCAAGGACGTGGCCAAGGCCAAGCAGCTGACCGAAGAGCTGGAGAAGACCCTCTCTGAGCTGAACGCAGCCGCTCAGGCCGCTGCCCAGCAGGGTGGCTGTGCCGGTGGTTCCTGCGATGCCGGCTGCGATTCCTCTGCCGACAATGGCCCCCGCAAGGCCAAGAGCAAGGTGGTGGACGCCGAAGTTGTAGATGAGTAATTTCAGAACGCGCAGCGTTCTGAGGTGCGAAGTGCGAAGAGGGAAGTTCGAAGTATAGAGTTCCCGCTGACGCGCAGAAAACTCAGAACGCTGCTTCTCAACAAAATCAAAAATCTTAAATCAAAAATCCAAAATACACTACTATGATTAAACCATTAGGAAATCGTGTGCTCGTGGAGCGCGTTGAAGCTGAGACCAAGACTGCAGGTGGCCTGTTCCTGCCCGACACTGCCAAGGAGAAGCCGCAGGAAGCCATCGTGCGTGCCATCGGCACCGGCGGCCGCGACAAGGACGGCAACATCATCCCCTTCAATGTGGCTGTGAACGACAAGGTGCTCATCACCAAGTACGGCGGCACCGAAGTGACCTTCAACGGCGTGACCTACACCATCCTGAGCGAGAGCGACATCCTCGCCGTCATCGACTAAATTATAATTAATCATTAATCACTAATCATTAATCATTCCATTTATGGCTAAGCAACTTTCATTCGACGAATCCGCCCGCCAGAGCCTGCTCAACGGTGTGACCAAAATCGCCAAGGCTGTGAAGAGCACCCTGGGCCCGGCCGGCCGCAACGTTGTCATCGACAAGAAGTTCGGTTCCCCCAACATCACCAAGGATGGCGTGACCGTAGCTAAGGAAATCGAGCTCGAGGACGCCTACGAGAACATGGGTGCCCAGCTGGTGCGCGAGGTTTCCAGCAAGACCAACGACATCGC
>DEPT01000027.1:0-1169 GCA_002358905.1 Akkermansiaceae bacterium UBA3385 | reverse complement strand
AACCCCATCTCCCTGCAGCGCGGTATCAACAAGGCCGCTGCCGCTATCGTGGGTGAGCTCAAGAATATTTCCAAGCCCGTGGATTCCACCAAGGAAATCGCTCAGGTGGCCACCGTTTCCGCTAACTGGGATTCCGAAATCGGTGACATCATCGCCGAGGCTATGGACAAGGTGGGCAAGGACGGCACCATCACCGTGGAAGAAGCCAAGGGTATCGACACCTCTCTGGACGTGGTGGAAGGTATGCAGTTCGACAAGGGCTACCTCTCCCCCTACTTCGTGACCAACGCCGACACCATGGAGGCTGTGCTGGAGAATCCCTACATCCTCATCTTCGAGAAGAAGATTGGCAATCTCAAGGATTTCCTCCCCCTGCTGGAGAAGGTGGCCAAGAGCGGCAAGCCCTTCCTCATCATTGCTGAGGACGTGGAGGGCGAGGCCCTGGCCGCCCTCGTGGTGAACCGTCTGCGCGGCACCCTGAATGTGGCCGCCGTGAAGGCCCCCGGCTTCGGCGACCGCCGCAAGGCCATGCTTCAGGATATCGCCATCCTCACCGGTGGTCAGTGCATTTCTGAGGACCTCGGCCTGAAGCTTGAAAACGTGGATGTCGACATGCTCGGCCTTGCCAAGCGCGTGGTCATCACCAAGGACACCACCGTCATCATCGAAGGCGCCGGCAAGTCCTCCGACATCTCTGCCCGCGTGTCCCAGATTCGCCACCAGATTCAGGAAACTTCCTCCGACTACGACCGCGAGAAGCTCCAGGAGCGCCTGGCCAAGCTCGCCGGCGGTGTGGCCGTCATCAAGGTGGGTGCTGCCACCGAAACCGAGATGAAGGAGAAGAAGGACCGCGTGGACGACGCTCTGCATGCTACCCGCGCTGCAGTGGAGGAAGGTATCGTTCCCGGCGGTGGTGTGGCCCTCATCCGCGCCCAGAAGGCCGTGTGCGGTCTGAACCTCACCGGCGATGAAGCCACCGGTGCTGCCATCGTGTACCGCGCCGTGGAGGCTCCCCTCCGCCAGCTGGTGGCCAACGCCGGCCGCGAAGCCGCTCTCATCGTGGAGAAGGTGAAGAACCTCGAAGCTCCCACCATGGGCTACAACGTCGTGTCCGATGAATACGAGGACCTCCTCGTTTCCGGTGTGGTGGATCCCACCAAGGTGACCCG
>DEPT01000006.1:8378-27662 GCA_002358905.1 Akkermansiaceae bacterium UBA3385 | reverse complement strand
GCCTACGGGCTGGGCTGCACCCGTCTGGAAACCACGCGCGATATCGTGCTGCGCTACGGCATCCGTGGTATCATTGGCGGCATCTTTATCGGCATGGGGCGTGCCCTGGGTGAGACCATGGCGGTGCTCTTTGTGATAGGCAACATGATGGACTGCCCCGCAGGGTTGTTCTCCTGCGGTTCAACGATTGCCACCACCCTTGCCAATAATTTTGCAGAGGCCACCGGGCTGCAGCAGAGTGCGCTCTTTGCGCTGGGGCTTGTGCTGCTGCTCATGAGTTTCAGTATTCAGCTCTTAACCCGGTACTACCTGGCTCTCACCAGCGCCAGAAGAGGGGAGAACGCTTAAACCACTATTCATGATATGACTCCAAGACCTGTATTCTTCCGGAAATTATCAAATCAGCTGCTTAATCTCCTCGCGCTGGGCTCCATCTGTGTGGCTCTGGGCGGAATGGGGTGGATTCTTTACACCGTGATTCAGAAGGGCGCACCGGTGCTCAGCTGGGAATTCCTGACGGCTCCCTCAAAACCCTATGGTGAACCCGGGGCCGGTGTGGGCAATGCCCTGCTCGGTACCCTGCTGATGACTCTGGGGGCCACGCTGCTGGCCGTGCCGCCGGCGCTGGCCGGTGGTATCTACCTGGCCGAGTTCGGCAAGAACAGCCGGCTGGCCGATTTACTGCGCTTCTGCGCGAATGTGCTCATGGGACTGCCATCCATTCTGGTAGGTCTGTTCGTCTATGCCATGCTAGTGGTGACTACGGGGCATTTTTCGGGTATGGCGGGCACGGTGACTCTGGCTATCATCATGTTCCCCGTTATCCTGCGCACCACCGAGGATATGCTGCTCATGGTGCCGGATACCCTCAGAGAATCTGCTCTGGCGCTGGGTATGTCGCGTATGCGCGCCACGCTCTGCATTGTGGCTCGCAGCGCCCGCAACGGGCTGGCCACGGGTATTCTGCTTTCGCTGGCCCGGGTCAGCGGCGAGACAGCCCCGCTGCTGTTCACTGCACTGTTTGCCGATACCTGGCCGGGTGGCTTCTTTACAGAACCCACTGCCAGTGCGCCTGTGCTTATTACGGAATACACTACCAATTCCCCCTTTGAAACCATGCATGCCATGGGCTGGGGCACTGCCCTTATCATGGCGGCTTTCATCCTGATTATCAATATCGCAACCCGTTGTATCTTCCATGAAAACAAACATTAAAATATCCACCCGTAACCTGAACTTCCATTACGGCAAGAACCAGGCTTTGTTTGATAACAACCTCGATATTCACGCCAATAAGATTACGGCCGTCATCGGGCCCAGCGGTTGCGGCAAATCCACGCACCTGCGAATCTATAACCGCATCTTTGAACTCTACCGCAACCAGAAAGCCACCGGCGAAGTGCTGCTGGATGGGAAGAATATTCTGGCTCCGGATGTGGATTTACTCAAGCTGCGCCACCGGGTGGGCATGATTTTCCAGAAGCCTACTCCGTTCCCCATGAGTATTGCCGATAACGTGGCGTATCCGTTGAAACTGCACTACAAACTCAGCCGCAGCGAGATGGATGACCGCGTGGAAGCAGCCCTGCGCGGTGCTTCGTTGTGGGATGAGGTGAAGGATAAGCTGAAATCCAGCGGCATGGCTCTTTCCGGCGGTCAGCAGCAGCGCCTGTGCATTGCCCGTGCTCTGGCTGCTGAGCCGGAGGTTATCCTGATGGATGAACCCACCAGCGCCATCGACCCTGTGGCCACCCTGCGCATCGAGGAGCTGGTGCTGGAACTGAAACAGAAATACACCATCGTCATTGTGACGCATAACATGCAGCAGGCTTCCCGTATATCCGACCGCACCGCTTTCTTCTACAAAGGCCGTATCGTGGAGGAAGGCGAAACCTCCCGCATCTTCACCAATCCCACCCACAAGCAGACAGAAGACTACATCACCGGCCGATTCGGTTAATCCCTCACTATCACCCATCATGAAACAGCACTTTATCAACGAACTCGATTCCCTGCGCAACCAGATCTCCGCCCAGGGCGAACTGGCTGAACGCGCCATTCACAACGCCATCCACGCCTTCGGCACCGGCGATACCGAGCTGGCACGCCGAGTCATGGAGCACGATGAAATCATCGACCGTGAGGAAATCCGCATCGAGGAAGAATGCCTGAAACTCCTGGCCCTCTATCAACCCGTGGCAGGTGACTTGCGCACCGTCATCTCCTGCATCAAGATTAACACCGCCATGGAGCGCATGGCCGATTTCGGCTGCCACATTGCCGAGCGTGCCATCCTGGTGGCCGGGCTGCCAACCCTACCGGGGCAGGAAATGTTTGACTTTGAGCCGATGGAGCTCCTCACCCTGGGCATGCTGCGCGATACCCTGCTGGCCATCCGGCATGCGGATCTCCTCCTGGCTCACAAAGTCATCGCCCGCGATGATGCCGTGGATGCCATGCGCAGCGAGCACCGCACCCACGCCCGCGCCGCCATCCTCCAGTGCCCCGCCGCCGTAGAATACTACGTCTCCTGCATCGGCCTCGCCCGCGACCTGGAGCGCATAGCCGACCTCGCCACCGATATCTGCCAGCAACTCATCTACCTCCGCACCGGCTGCATCACCCGCCACAAGCCTGACTGAATTGACTATTGACGATTAAAGGAATCCGGGGTGAGCAGATGCGAAAAATAGCGGTTAAAGTCCGAATCCAGGCAAGCGGGGTAGATGTGCAGCGTGCCCTCGCGCCAGAAGACGATACCGCTGGCAGAGCGGCCCTGCCACTCCGCCGGCAACGGGCATTTCTCACGCAGAGACAAGACCCAGAGCTCCAGCTCCTCCAGACGTGCCGGATGCCCGGGAAGAGAAAAAAGCCCCAGCCAGAAATCACCCCCCAGCCGGGCGCAGAACTCATGCCGCTGAGTATCGCACCACCGGAATTCGCCACCCTGTATGCAGTCGCCCGGTAGAGTCTTCCAATACCGGCACAACTCGCCGGGGCCGGGGTCAAGGGGCTGCTGAGCAGGGTGCAGCAAGCTGCGGTGCAGTTCGTCCCAGCATTCCCAGCTTCTGCGGCAACTCGGCGCCAGGCTCAGCAGCCCCGCCACCCCCAGTATCAAGCCAACTGACCACCAGGCTTCGTGTGGAATATATATGGCCAGCGGGCAGAGAATGGCAACCGAAAGAAATAACAGACCGACAGTCGAAATGAGATGTATTTTCATCGTTTTGGTGGTTATATGCCGCGGGAAGTATCTTCTCCCGCATCGCCTTGATTATAACCCTATAACCAACTGATGACAAATACACAAAAGTCATTACACATCATGACTTCATGTTATACCTGCAGGCTCTTTTTGAGTTGTTCGATATAAAAGCGGCTGAGCTTGCCGAGCAGGCGGTTGCGGTGGTGGATGATGACGATGTGCACCCCACTCTGTCCAGCCAGAGGAATGGAAGCAATCCGGGTGCCTGTAAGCGCCGGGTGCAGAGCTCCATTGCTGATGGTATAGGCATCCACCCCCAGCAGGAGGTCGAAAAGCGTGGCTCGGTCGCGGACACGAATGCTGCGGGGGTGGCCGGAAGGATTGAACAGCTCCTCCGCATAGTAAAAGGAATTGTGCTCCCCTTGCTCAAAGGAAACGTGCGGATATTCCGCCAGCTCGTCCAGCGCAAGCGAGCGGCGCCCGGCCAGGGGATGATGCACACCGACCAGCACATGCGGCTGCACTTGTGTAATTTCTTCAAACAGCAGCTCCCGTTCCTTGAAAATGCGGCGCAGAACCGGCTCATTGAAATTATTCAGGCACATGACCCCCAGTGCGCTGCGCATGCCGGCCACGTCATCCACAATCTCGCTGGTCTGCGTTTCGCGGAAGGAAAAATCAAATTCATCATCCTGGTGGCTCCGCACCAGTTCGATAAAGGCCCGCACGGCAAAGGAATAGTGGTGAGCTGAAATGCAATACTGCTTCTTGCGGGGGCCCTGGTTCATGTATTTCTCCTGCAGCAGGTCGGCCTGATCCAGAATCTGCCGCACGTAAGCCAGAAATTCCTCGCCCTGGCGCGTGACGCGCACCCCTTTGCGGGTTCGCTCAAAGACCGGAAAGCCCAGTTCCTCCTCGATTTCGCGAATTGATTTGGTGAGACTGGGCTGCGAAACAAACAGCACCCCCGCAGCCCGTGTGAACGATCCCTGCTCTGCAATGGTCACCAGATAACGCATCTTCTGCAGCGTCAGCGTATTCATGCACCCGTTCATACGATTTGAATTCCTTTTGGCGATATTCTACTACTTCCCGCAGCGATAATCAAATGCAATATTTGAAGGTTGTAATATAGCTTAAAGTTATAGATTAACTGCGATTCCGTAAACCATGGCACGTGCAATTGGGACTGAAATCCCGTGCTCCGACAGGCATCGCCAACGCGTACTAAACACAGAGCATTATCAGCAGCTTGGCCAGCAGAGTCATCAGGATGAGTGCCACAGGGTACGCCGTGGCATAGGCAATGACGGGAGCCTGCTTCTCCGTGCGGGCGGAAATGGCACCCAGGGCAGGGGTGGAGGTCATGGCGCCGCAGATACCGCCCAGGCTTTCCGGCAGATTCATCCCCAGGAAACGCCGCGCAGCCACATACCCCAGCAGCATGGGAAGCAGAGTAATGAGCACACCGGACAGGAACATTCCCATGCCCTGCGTCTGCAAGGTGGCCAGCAAGGTGGCACCACCGTTCACTCCGGCCCCTGCCAGGAACAACATGAGCGCCAGTTCCATGAGCGTAACGCGGGTATTGCGGGGCATATACCCCACCACCGGGCCGATATGCCCGAAATGCCCCAGCACCAGGGCTACCAGCAGCGGGCCGCCTGCGGTGCCCAGGCAGAATCCACCGCCCAGATCGATGCAGCCGATAGCGATACCCAAGGCCACCCCCGCCGCCAGGGAGAAAATATCGGTGCTATTGATGACCGAGCTGCGGTGGCGGCACCGCACACGGAACGCGGCAATATCCTCCGGCTGGCCTACGATGGTGAGTACATCGTTGCGGAATAGTTCAGAATCGCCATGCGGCACAAAGGTATTGCCCAGGCGGGTAATGCGGGAAATGACGATGCCGTAGTTCCCCAGCGTATCCAGTTCGCGCAGGGTTTTATTGCTGAAGGCGGGTTCCAGCATGATGACTTCGGCCATTTCACCCATCAGGCGGTGATTCGCCGGCACATCGGTTTCAATACACCCCAGCAGGGCCACATCACGCTGAACCTTGCGCAGTGTACCCACCACGAAGACACGCATACCGGCAGCAAAGGCATCATCGGCCGACAAAGGAACCAGAATTTCATTTTTCAGAATGCGGGTCACGCGGCATTGCAACAGACCTTCCTCCATGCAGCTGAGAATGCGCCGCCCCTCCACCCCCGCATTTTCAATACGCACCACGCGGGTCACAATGCGCTCCGGCTCCTGGTCAGGAGCATCCGCAGAATCCAGATTCTGCTTCAGCAGCCGCGGCAGCAGCTGTACAAAAAGCACCACACCCACCACACCGAAGGGATACGCCACACCGTAGCCGATATTGATGGCACCGGGCGGCAGCCCCAGCGCAGTCATGGCCTCAAGAGCAGCTGCCAACCCCGGGGTGCTGGTGCAGGCACCGGCAAACAGCCCGGCGATCACCCCGGCAGAAAGCCCTAGTACCCGGCCCAGCAGCATCGCAAGTCCCCAGGCACTCCCGACTACCAGCACAGAAAGCAGCAGCAGGCGGCTCCCCTGGCTCTTCAACGACCCGAAAAAGCGATTGCCCACCCCGAGCCCGACACAGTAGACAAACAGAGCCGTGCCAATGCCGGTAATCCCCTCCGGTACCTGAAGCCCGAAATGCCCCGCCGCCAACGCCGCAAACAGCACCCCCGAACTTCCCAGCGAGATTCCCCGCACCGAAACTTGCCCCAGAAGCAGCCCAACAGCCAGAATACCAAATAAGACAAACAACGGATGCTCCAGTAAACTACTCATCATTTCTTGTGTGGTTCGTTCCGGCAGCGCTTCTACCACACTTCTCTATTTTTTTCAAGAATCACTTGCTGCACAAGCACATACATAATCATTATCCACCACCATAACTCCACGGCATGCCCCTTCTGCCTGGCGGCAGAAGGGGCGGGTTCTCTCTCTATGGAGCATCGGGTAGCTTAAAGGGTGGGCTCAACCAGCTTCACCACATCCTGCGGCAGGGCTACGTAGTTGAGCTTCGTGGCCGTGGGGGCTCCCTTGGTATAGCACCACATGAAGTAGTCGCGCAGGGCGGCCTTCTTCTCGGCCGGGGCATCCTTGCGGGTGAGAACATAGGTCACACCGGTGATGGGCCAGCTGGTGGCGCCGGGCACGTTGGTAAGCTCCATGTAGAAACCGGGGGCATTTTTCCAGTCGGCCGCGGCGGCGGAGGTGGAGAAGCTGGCCTGGTTCGGGGCTACATAGTTGCCGCTGGCATTCTCAAGCATGGCGCAGGGCAGTTTTGCCTCCACCGCGTAGGTGTATTCCGTGTAACCGATGGCACCACGGGTGCGGGCCACATTATTGCACACGCCCGGATTCTTCTGGCCGCCGATGCCCACCGGCCACTTCACCGAGGAACCCTGACCCACCTTCTTTTTCCAGTCGGCGGAAATCTTCGAGAGGTAGTTGGTGAAGATGAACGAGGTGCCGCTGGAATCCGCGCGGCGCACCACAGTGATTTTCAGCTTGGGCAGTTTGAGCTTCGGGTTCAGCGCCTTGATGGCGGGGTCATTCCAGCTGGTGATTTCGCCCAGGAAAATGCGGGCCAGTACATCCTGGCTGAGTTTGAGCTGGTTGTTCTTCACACCGGGGAGATTCACGATGACAACCACACCACCGGTCAGCATGGGGTACTGCTCCAGCCCGGCCTCTTCCTGCTGAGCCAGCGTGAGGGGATTATCCGACCCGGCAAAATCCACCGTACCGGCTTTGATCTGGTTGAGCCCCGCGCCGGAGCCCATGCTCTGGTAGGTGACCTGAGTATCCGGGTTCTGCTGGGAATAAGCGTAGGTCCATTTCTGGTATACCGGGGCGGGGAATGAGGCACCGGCACCCGTGATGGTAGTTTCTGCCTGCGCAAGCGTGCACAGACCCAATGCGGCGATAAACAGATTCTTGAACATAATATGTGTGTTTTCTATGGTTAAGTGGTTAGCGTTATCAGAAGTCGAAGCGGACGGCGGAGGAGAGCTGCCAGCCGGTAAAGCCCTTGTTACCCTTGGCATCGGAACCTGCGGAGTTGAGGTATTCGGCGCCGAGCATCAGCTTGAGCATGTGCGGGTTTTCCGGGCATACGTAGTAGTTTGCCCCCATGTAGAGCCCTTGGAGCAGGTCGCTCGTGCCGGAGTATGTGGAGTTGGTGGTGTAGTAGCGGCTGTCGCCCTTTACCGCGTTGCTGCCGCTGGCCAGCTGGTAGCGCAGCACACCTTCCCAGTGCGGGGAGAAGCGGTAGCTGGGCATGATGACAAGGCCGAATACATTTTCAGCACCCGCCTGGCCATTGTACACATTGAACCCGGCCAGGGCTTCGGTAAGCAGAGTGAGATTCCCCTGTTTACCCTCCCAGCTCAGGGCTACCACATCCTGTGCTCCGGGACCGGCGTATTCAGAGCCGGGGTTGGAATCACCATCCTTGTGGAAGCTGTGCATGTAGTCCAGCTGCAGGCGTCCGTTGCTGCCGGTGGCGCGGGAGATGCTCATACCGAAAGTGGCGCTGTCCTCACTATTGAACGAAGGTTCCAGCCAGGTGTTGTCGCGCTGGCCATTCAGCCAGAGACCCGCATTCCAGCCCCATTCGGCTTTCTTGTCGGCATTGGCCACCGATATACCGTAGAGCTTTTCGGCCTTGAGCTGGTTCACCAGAGCAGAGCGCTCAAGCGTTATCAGTTTGGCACTGGAGGTGCGGTATTCGGCCATGTAGGCCGGCTTGTGCTTACCGACTGTGAGTGTGACCGGCTTCAAGGTGGTGGAAACGGTCAGTTCATCCAGCGTACCCTCGGTGCGGGAGCGATTCCATGCTCCATCGCTGTATTTGTTGCGGGCATCGAGACCGCCGATATTCCAGACTCCCTTGATGGTGAAGTTATTCAGCACCTTAGCCTGGGCGCCCAGGCGGAAACGGCGCCATTCGTTATTGTCGTTGCGGTCGCCTTTCACGCGGTCATCACCGCCGGCGGGGTCCAGATATCCCCACTGGTACTGGCCGCGCATTTTCAGGGTCAGTTCCTGCAGCCAGGGATTCTCTGCATGATCGCGCTTTGCGTCAAATACCTCGAACGCATCCTTCATGTGCGAGGCGAGGCTGAAATCAGATGCCTGGGAGAGCGGAGCGGCCCCGATGGCCAGGGCCAGTGCCATGATGGTATTCTTTTTCATATCGTATTTTTCTTTTGTTTGGTGCCGACCTGTGTTCCGGTCGACATCTTCAGTAAATCGCACACCCGGAAAAAATTCAATATTTCCATAGTGAATCAAAAGCCACAGTCTGTGTGACTTTTAAGTCACATACGTTTTCTTGCAGGCCGCCACCGGGAGCGTATAATAAGGGGTATAAAAATATGCCTGTACAAATCACTATTGTTGAGGACGACGAGGATATCGCGGCACTGGTTGCCTATAATCTGGAACGCCAAGGCTGGAAATGCACGCTGATGCACCATGGAAGTGAGGGCTGGGAGCAGATTCGCGGCACTCTGCCCGATTGCGTGATTCTGGATATGATGCTGCCCGGTATGGATGGTATGGAGATTCTGCGGGAAATGAAGGAACATGACGCCACCCGGAATATCCCGGCCTTGTTTCTCACGGCCCGCAGTGAGTTAGATGACCGCCTGGAGGGGTTGCGGCTCGGGGCAGATGACTATGTGACCAAGCCCTTCAGCAGCAAGGAGCTTGTGCTGCGCGTACGAAACCTCCTCCACAGAGCCAACAACGGAGCTTCCAGGGTGATGCTTCAGCACAAGGAACTGTGTCTCGATAAGATTACCCACCAGGCTTCGCTGAGTGGCCGGAACCTGGAGCTGACGGCTGCCGAATTCAAGCTGCTGGCCTACCTGATGGAACACCCCGGCAAAGTACAGGATCGCTATGACCTGCAGCACGTCACCCTGGGGCACTCAGATACCACCCAGACCCGTGCGCTGGATACTCATATCAAACGCCTGCGCAAAAAACTGGGCGTGTATGCCGAATGCATTGCCACCGAACGAGGCGTGGGCTATGCGTTCCAGCCCTTGAATCCTGACCCGGGGGTATAAGTTTTCCCCAGCCGCTTACATGGCCGGGCTGGTTGTATTCGGAGCCAATTGCCGAATTGCATAAAATAGAAAGATGACGCTCTGGAGGATTCTGTTTCCTGGGAGGTGCAGGACTCGACCAGCCGGTAGGTGAGGCCGATGGGCAGGGAAACTACCCCGATGGCTACGGTAGCTGCGGTGCCGGCGATGCTGAGCGGGGCATCCACCGCTACGGCGGTGAGGGCGCTTAGCGGGTAGGCGTAGTATTTGTGCGCATCGGCTACGGTGGCGCATGCGGTGATTTCTCAAGGTTCGGTCAGCCGTAACGCCCGGGCCCGCGGTAGGCCATGGTGTAAAACGCGCAGCCAGCCTGGTAAAGCTCCGCTCTGCGGGCTGAAACCAGGCTTCGTCCACCACCTGTTCATGGGAATCAGCTATCAAATCCTGAATTCTGCCTGCTCAGAAATTCCGGTGCTGCGGTGAGTATGATTTTACCTTGTTCGGTATTGATTTCGTCGTTTTCTGATTCCGTCACGATGACAGCCTTGCGCAGGCCTGTTTCTGCCATGGCTTCGCACAGAGCACGCAGTTCGCGCTGGCGGGTATCGGGGGCATTCAGATTGGCGCAGACCTGAACCAGTAACTTTTCCTGAGTGTGGGGATGCACGGCAAGGAAATCCACTTCGTGGCCGGCCTGTGTTTTGTAGTAATACACTTCAGGAGTGTTTCGGCGCAGGGCCAGGAATACCATGTTCTCCAGCAACTGGCCTTGTAATTCGCTGAAAGTACCGCAAAGCGATTTCACCATGGCATGGTCGATACAGTATACCTTACGCATGAGCCGGAAACGCTCGCTGGCAGAGGCTGAACAGGCTGGGATGCAGAACAGGAAATAGGCATCCTCCAGCCAGGCGATGTATTGCTGAATGGTTTCTTTGCTGATACTGATGCCGCTGCTGCGGAAATCGTTGCTGAGTTTGTTGATGGAAAGTTGCGCCCCGATGCTGCCCAGCATGCGGCGAGCCAGTTGCTTCAGGGCGAGCGGCTGGCTTACGTTGTAACGCTCTACCACGTCGCGGTAAAGCAGGGTATCGAAATACTCCTGGTGCAGGCGAATCCTCCATGCTGGTGCTAATCCGTACGTTTCAGGGAACCCGCCCTCTTCACGGTAGGTTTCCCATGCATTTTGCACGGCCAGTTTGCGGTTGGTTCCATGACCGCTGCGGGGAATCCCCCGGCGTTCCAGGTATTCACCGAAAGAAAAAGGAAATAGCTCCCAGGAAAGCGAGCGCCCGCGCAGGGCTGTGTGGATTTCTCTGCTCAGCATAGCAGCGGAGGAACCTGTGATATAGATTTCACAGTTTTCCTCGCGGCGCAGACGCTCCACAAACAGTTCCCAATGCGGATGCATCTGGATTTCATCGAAGCAGAAATACACCTTTTCTTTCCCACGCTTATGCGGATACATGCTGTAGTATGCTTCGAAAAGCTCATTCCAGCCGGTGCTGCCCATGTCAGCCAGGCGCTCATCCGCAAAATTAATCATGAGCATATTCTCCCTGGGTATTCCCTGGGCGGCCAGCTTCTGGAATTGTTGCTGCATCAGAGTGGATTTTCCACATCTTCGCACGCCGACACAGACGGTTACTTTGTCCGCCAGTGCTGTCAGCTCCAGATCCCGTTTGCTGCCGCCTCGGAGTTCCTGCTCCTGACTGCTCGCTATCAGTTCTGTAAATATCTCGCGAAGATTCTGTCTCATGTCGCCTTTATACCAAATTCTTTACTCCGTAGCAAGAAAGAATTTGAGATTCTTTACGTCTGGGCGGCAAAGATTATAAAATTCTTTGCGTCTGAGCGGTAAAGATTCTGGACAGAGATACCAAAAAAAGCCCCTGCCGTGGTGGGCAGGGGCTTTGGAAAATAGATACGCAGCAGGCTTTAGAAGTTGCAGCGCACGGCGGCGGAGTATTCCCAGCCGTTGTAGCAATCCTTACCGTCCTTGCGAGCGGTGGTGTACTCTGCGCCGAACATGAGCTTGGCGGCATCCTTCTGCTTGGCAGAGGCATACAGATTCACGCCGAAGTAGAAAGCGTGCAGGCTGTCTACCCAGGAGGGGCTGCCTGTCTGCGTGCAGATATAGCGGTCAGCACCCAGCTTGCAGGCACCATCGCCAGTCATGCCATTGTAGCGGAACACAAGGTCCACGTTCGGATGCACGGCGTACACCGGCTGCAGCTGAATACCCACGTTGTTGGTGCCGTTGCCATCCTGCTGCTCAAAGGCAGCCACGGCGTTGGTCGTGAAAGTCAGCTTATTGTGCTTGATTTCATAGCCCAGGGACACAGCATCCTTGAAGTCGATGCCATAATTGTTGGCACCGGGAGTGCGGCGGCCATGGTAGGCGTTATTGAAGTCGTGCACATATTCACCAGAAACAGCTTGGTAGCCGCTTTCGGAAACCTTGAACTTGTGCGTACCGCCAAGAATGGCGAAGCACTTGTCCTCCCAGCCGAATTCACCATCAAAACCATGCCCGCGCGTGTAGGAATCGCGGTGGTTGGGGCTGCAGGAGGAACAGGCGCGGTCGTTGGCCTGCACCTGCAGGTAGAGAATGTTCTTCTTGTCCGGGGAGGTATAGTTCACTTCCACACCCCAGTTAGTATCCAGAGCAAACTGGTTGGCCACATAGGAACGCTCAATGCAGGGCATGCTGGCGTTGGACATGCGGAAATCAGACGTGAAGCTGGGGGCGAACTTACCGGCGCGAACAGTGAGCCCCTTCACAGCATCGATATTCTGCTTCAGCCAGATATCGTAGAAGCCGGTGTAGCTGTAGTTCTTCTTCGTGCGGCCGGCAGCGTAGGTGTCACGAACAGGCAGACCACCGATACGCACATAGGTATGGAACTGTGTTCCGGTACGGGCATACACATTGGCGCCAATCCAATTGCGGCGGAACTCGTCGTTATACGGAGTGGCACCCTTCTTCAGGTGCAGGCCGTTGCTGCCATTGGGCTGCACGGAGGCCATCTGCCACTGCTGGCGGGTGGTCAGAGCTACCTTGGTGATGAAGGTATCCTTGTTTTCATAAACCACAAGGGCCTGCTTCACAGCATCCACCCAATCGGTGGCGGCAGGCTTGGTGTTCAGCGTAACGGCATCACCGGCAGCAACGGTACCCGCTGCTGCCATGGACATAATGAGAGCGCGTTTCATATACTTCAGCGCAGCTTGGAAAACAGGGTGGTAGTATCCAGCACGGGCATGTACTCCTTGTGGTCCAGACCAGCATCCAGCACATAGAGGGTAAGCAGGCGCTTCACCACAGCCAGAAGCTTCTCCGGCTGCCAGGGCTTCTCGATGTAGTTATCGATATGGCCATCGTTAATGGCATTGATAGTGTCGGCATGTGTGGCCTGGCCAGTCAGCAGAACCTTGCGGGTCTTGGCAAAACGACGGTCAGCGGCAATTCTGCCCAACAGCTCGGTACCGGTTTCACCGGGCATCACCTGGTCAGAGATAACCAGGGCCACATGGTCGCCGTCATCGTCAATCTGGTCGATAAGCTGCATGCAGTCGGCCACGCTGGAAGCTTCCTCCAAACGAACGTGGGAGGCAAGCGGACGCAGGTCGCGCATTACGGAATCCAGCACTTCCTGCTGGTCGTCTACACAAATAATGTTAATCGTTTCCATGAATCTGAGAGGTTGGTATGTTAACAGTAAATGAGGTTTCACGGTCATTGCTGCGCACTTCAATGGTGCCGTTGTAGCTGTCGACCACACGGCGCACAATGGCCAGACCAAGACCGAGCCCGAAGTCCAGACCCAGTTTCTTGGTAGTAAAGTTGGGGTTGAAAATCTTATTGAGGTTTTCTTCGTCAATCGCGGGACCATTGTTGGCGATGGTCACGGAAACATACTCCGTGGGCAGAAGCTGCACGCCCTGCACATGGCAGCATTCGCCGGTAATGGTGATGGCGGGGGCTTCAGTACCACCGTGCTCCATGGCATCACAGGCATTCTTAATGATATTGCTCCACACCTGCACGAGTTCCGTAACATCAGCAGTAATGCCGGGCATGGAAGAGAAACGGGTGGAAACAGATACGCGCTTAAGCTTGTTGTGCAGCAGGTTCAGAGCATCGTTCACACTCTGTTCCACACTTACACCTGGCTCACGCGTGCTGTTGCCGCCACCCAGCAGCTTCACCGCACGCACAATACCCGTGGCCAGCTTGGAGGCCATGCGCATATCGCGCAGGTCATGTCCCAGTTCCCAGAAGCGGTAATTCTTCTTCAGGTTGCGGATGAACTTACCGGATTGCTTCCGGCCATCATCCGTATTGGGGAAGATATGAGCCATCACCTTGGCAGCCTCCTGCGGCATATCAAACTCACGTTCGTAATAACGCGCAGCACTGCGTATATCACTGGCGGACACAAAGGAATTATCCTCGAATCCGTAAGAGAAAAGCATGGCGTTGTTCTTATCATCGTCCTCCAGGTACTCCTGCAGACTATCGGCCACAAACTCTGTGCGGCGGGAGATAACCCCCACGGCGTTGTTGAGCTCGTGCGCAATGCCGGCGGAAAGCTGAGCCAGCGTACTGGCCATTTCAGCGCGCTGAAGTACACGCAAGGCTTCCTCCTTCTCGGAAGTCTTGGTGAAGATGCGGGAGTTTCGGGCAGCCAGCTCATGCACCAGCACCGGGATGAACTGGCGCTCGAAACATCCGTATTCCTCCGGCTCCACCACTTCCGTGGTATCGTCCACGTAAGTCACCACAGAGTCCTCTAATGCTACAATATCATTGGAGCTGTGGTAGGAACGGGAGAAAAATGCCTGCACACAGACATAAGACCCCTCTTCCGCACGAAACACTTCGTAGCCGCGGGTGTTGCTTTCCACCGGCAGGTCGACTCCATCATAGGAATCGGCCCGGCGGAAGGCGGCAAAACACCCTTTCTGCACGTAGTAGACGCGGTGGCACTCCTCGCCCTGCCCCACCAGCTGCTCGCCTTCGGCAAGCTCGATGGTGCGGCCGGGGTCGCTGAAGTACACCGCATTGATGCGGTTGAGCGGTTCAATAATCTGTTCAGGCAGGGGGAGCATTATATCTCATTCAGGTTTATCAGCCGAAGAAGCCGACAGCACCCAGCAGGTACATGAGGCCGATGGACAGAGCCAGGCCAATCAGGCACAGGATGGTGCCGGAGATGGCCATACCCTTCTGCTCGATGTGCCCCGTGGCGTAAGCCATAGCGTTGGGAGGTGTGGAAATCGGCAGAGCCATACCCAGAGAGGAGGCGAAGGCGATGGTCACCAGCAGACCGATGGCACCGGGAGCATCCATGGCACCGCCAGCCACCATACCGGCAGCCACAGAGGCCATGATGGGCATGAGCAGAGCGGCGGTAGCCGTGTGGCTCATGAAGGTGGCCATGAAGAGGCAGATAAGGCTGGAACCCACGATGAGGGCCAGGCTGTCCCATTCAGCGAAGGGAATGGAGTTGATGAGGTCGTTGGCCAGCTTGGTCTCACCCAGGGCAACACCCAGAGCGAAGCCACCAGCTACCAGCCAGAGCACGTCCCAGCTCATGGCACGCAGATCCTTGGCGGTGATAACGCCGGTCACGGAGAACACAGCGATGGGGACAATGGCCACGCTGTTGGCATCCAGACCATGGTACTGCTTGGGCACCACCCAGAGAAGGATAGTCACGATGAACGTGATGTACACCACCCAGGCCTTGGGCGTGGTCATGAACTTGCCCTTCATTTCCTTGGCAAGATCCAGGCTCTTCTGGTCAATCGGGAACATCTTGAGGAGAATAAACCAGCCGATGAGCAGCATGATGACCACGAAGGGAATGCCGAACATCATCCAGTCACCGAAGGTCACGTTCCAGCCATTCTCCTGCATGAATTTGAGGGCAATGGCGTTGGGCGGGGTGCCGATGGGTGTACCGATACCACCCACGTTGGCACCAATCGGAATGCAGAGGGCGAAGGCAGCGCGGCCGCGGTCCTCCGGCTTGAACAGGGCAAGCACCGGGGTAAGCAGAGCCAACATCATGGCGGCGGTGGCGGTGTTGCTCATAAACATGGAGAACAGAGCCGTCACGCTCATGAGACCCAGCAGCACATACTTCGGGTTGGTACCGAAGGGACGGAGCAGCACGCGGGCCAGGTTAATGTCCAGACGGAACTTGGTGGCGGCATCAGCCAGGAAGAAACCACCAAGGAACAGAATGATGATGGGGTCTGCGAAGGTGGCAAAAATGCTCTTCTGCTGGGTCAGGTTGGTCAGGTCCAGCTTGGAGATGCGCTGGCTCACCTCGCCCTCGTACAGGCGACCGGCAGCTTCCTTCAGCGCAGTAGCAGCGGCGGCATCAGCCTTACCACTTACCACGGGCTTGAGGATAGCGGTGTTGATGGTGCTGCGCACCACATCCGGGGTGAGGTTGGCCGCTTTCTTGAGGGACTCAGACACGCTGGCCTGGGTAGCCTTCACCACCTCGGCGTCAGCAGCGGGGCCGTAGGCATCTGCCACGATGGCAGCCACTTCCTTGCCGTTGAATTTATCAACCTTGAGGAAATTGAGGGAAGTATTCGAGGTACCCAGCAGAGCCAGGGTAATCACGAGCACCGATGTGGTCCAGATCGGAATAACCTCCAGAATCCACATAAGAGCGGCAAACACGAAGAGCGCAATCACGCGCGTCTGAATCGGATTCACCGGCAGGCCCCATTCTTCGAAGGGCATGAACAGCATGCTGCCGCTAATCAGCAGCACAACCAGCAACTTAATGAGTGTTTTTGTTACCTGAGACATAATTGATCGGAATTGTGTTCTCAGCACAGGTCGGGCGTGCAGGTACACGCCACCTCGCGCGCGAGCGTGCGAAATCAGGCTTGTGCTACCCAGAACTTTACTACAATCTGCCGCTATTGGCAAGTTTTACTTAATAGAAAAAAACCGCAAACCGGCAGAAAACAAGGACTGAGCAACCACTCCCATCCGCACATAATTACTTCTGTGCAGCAGGCCAGCCGATGCACTGGTGCACAATAACCTTGTGATTTTCCGGCAGACCGATTTCTTTCTTCAGGGCGTCCTTATCAATCATGGCGCGCACGACAGTGGAAAGCCCGCGGGAGGTGCAGTAGAGGTAGACATTCTGGTAGGCAGAGCCCACGTGGTTCTCGCCACCGCGGTCATCCAGGCAGGTATAGAGCAGATGCAACGGAGCATTCTTCACGAAATCCTGGCGTTCACAAAGCGGAATGAGATTCTTATCATTCACCTTCACCAGCTTGTGCCCCGGACCATCATACTCCCAGGTACCCGTGGGCGTGAGAACAAAGAGCTGCATGTTCTGCAGGCCGCGTGAGGTCGGAATCGTGCGCTTACCCCGCGAATTCACACCCCAGGACACCCAGAGAATATCCGCCAGTGTCTGATCATCAATAGCGCGTGTGGTATCATAATCGCGCGCTGAATGTCGCTGCGCAATAGCCTCCAGCAGCGGCATGCCACCGGTCATCACCGGAGCTGGCAGAGATTTTACTTCCTCCGCAGCCCAGCAGGGTAACATTGTCCCGGCCAACATGCATATACTTAATAAACGACGAAACATATCCTGCATTCTAGCAGGAATTTTCCTCCCTGCAAGAAAAATCAAGAAAAAAATCCCCCGGTTTCCTGTCAAAACCGGGGGCGGAGACGAAATCTTCTGAACGCGCGGTGTTACTTGGCATTCACCACTTCATCCAGCGGAAGAATGATGAAACCGATACCACGGTTGCCATTCTTGCCATTGTTATGGCAAGTCTCGTAGATAATGCCCACATGGTCCTCATCTACCATAGCCTGGCAGGAGTACCCCATGCAGCGGCGGGTATCGTACAGCACACCACCATTCCAGGTCTTGCCATCATCGCGGGAAGCTCGCACCGTCATGAAGCTGCGGGGATACACCGTGGGGTTACTGAACAGCAGCAGCTTACCGTGCTTAGCAGAGTCCACTGAGATAATGGAACCCTGGCAAGTGGGCTCTACAAGCTCCTTGCAGTTCGTCTCATGAGCCTGCCAGGTCTTGCCCAGGTCCTTGGTCACGTATACCACACGCTTGCCGGCCCAGGTTTCGTTGCGGCAGTTAATCATGATGGAACCATCCTGCAGCTCCACGACCTGGCATTCGGAAGTCTTGTGGGGCACACCGTTGCCGTAGGCCCAGTTTTTGCCGCCATCCGTGGAGTAGCAGATGGTGCTCATGCAGTTCGGGTTGGCGCCGCGCTGCCAGATCTGGGCGGGGAACACGATGACACCCTTGCTGGTCACGATACCGTTGCCGGGGCCGGCGAGAATGGTAGTCCACTCCTCCTTCTTAATCTGGCGGGTGGGGTTCACATAGTCCTTGCACCAGGTCTTGCCATCGTCATCGGAATACACCATGCCCCACTGGCCGGTCTTATCTTTATCAAAACCAGTCTGGGAAACACCCAGGGAAGCACCACCACTGAAGTGGCACACCAGAGACTGCATCCAGATACGGCCATTGGAGGGGTCCTGCAGAATGCAGGGGTCGCCGCAACCGTTGTTGTGGCCGGGACCGGCATCCATGCTTACCTCGGGCATGGTCCAGGTCTGCCCACCGTCTGTAGAGCGCACGGTAGCCACATCAATATCTGCGCAGAGGTCACCCTCATGGTTATAGCGGGCATCGAAACAGGCCACAAGAGAACCAGCCTGAGTGCGGATGATACCGGGAATACGGAAAGCCACGCAGGGGCGCGGAGCCGCACCTCCCGGCTGGTTGCCCACGCTCTCGCCGGGGAAGGAAAGCATGGTTCCCACGCGCTGGGTCACGGGAGCCTGCTCAGGAGCGTATTCCTTGCCGTCGATGGTGATTTTCACATCGCTGAAGCTGATGGAGGAACCCACAGGCGTGCTGCCGGCGGGCTGTACATCCAACCACAAGTGGTTAGCCCCGCCATCCAGAACGCCCTTAGTGTGAATCACGACAGAACCATCTGCCAGAGGCACACCGGAGCCGTATTCCTTACTATTGCGGAACTCAAGACCCGTGGCATCACCACTGCGCAGGGTAACACTGGCCACACGGGAGGGGTCAGATACCTTCAGACTCACCTTGCCCACGGCTTTCGGATTTTCTGCACCCACGCTCTCCACATCCATCGCAAGCACAGGGTTGAACGTAGCACGCTTCATGATGGGGAACACACCGGGATTACGGAAACTTACCTTCTTGATACTCATGGGACCCACCATCAGGGTCAGATCATCCAGCAACACGCCACCGCCTTCTGCGGTATCAGCCACAAAGCGCACGGCGGTGGTTCCGGCAGGCATGGCCCACTTGAGCAGCTGGTGGTAGCCACCTACATTCGCCTTTTCCAACTTCAGCACCTCTTTTTCACCATCAGGTGTAACAGCCAGCACACGCAGACTGAAGGGCGCACGGGAAGTCCAGCGTTCCATCCAGCACTGCCCCTGAGCCTCCACCTGCAAAGCCTTGCTCAGCTGCACCGTAACGGCGTGATTCTCACCCCCCATCAGGCGTAATGCCTGGGCACTGTTGCGGCCATGACCACGGTTAATCTCTGCATGTCCTGCTGCAGCCGTCATAGTACCATACACACAGGGATGACTGGTAAAGCCACCCGCCGGCAGCTTCTCGAACTGTTCCGTAGCGCCAGCAACGCCACACAGCAAAATGCCGAATAAAGGTCTCATGTACATGCTCTCTCTATACCATACAATAAAACAGGACTCAAGAAAAAAGGGCAGTCCCCAACAGGAACCGCCCTGAAAGATTCATCCCTTTACTTGCCGGAGTTACTTTTTTTCTCTTTTCTCCTGCTCTTTCCGGACTTTTTGCCGGTCTTGACGGTAGCGGCTTTTACCTTTGCAGCCTCACCGGTAACAATCGTCTTGAGCGGCAGACGCAGGAAGCCGATACC
>DEPT01000006.1:7900-8294 GCA_002358905.1 Akkermansiaceae bacterium UBA3385 | reverse complement strand
GGGTCTGTAAGAGCCAGGCAGGAATAACCCATGCAGCCACGGGAATCATACAGCAAGCCCTCGCTCCAGGTTTTGCCATCGTCGCGCGAGGCGCGCACACTCATGTTGCTACGGCCGTGAATCCAGGGATTCGAGAAGAGCAGCAGGCGACCATACTTTTCTGTTTCCACTGCAACGAGGGAAGCCTGGCAAGTCGGGTCATTGAGCGTCTTGGTATTCGTTTCATGCTCTGTCCATGTTTCACCCATATCATTGGTAACAAACACATAGCGTTTACCACCGTAGTTTTCATTGCGGCAGTTCAGCATGAGAGAACCATCTGAAAGCTCCACCACCTGGCACTCAGAGGTCTTGGCGGGCACACCATTACTCATCTTCCAGGTCTTGCCGCCAT
>DEPT01000006.1:0-7774 GCA_002358905.1 Akkermansiaceae bacterium UBA3385 | reverse complement strand
GTCCACTCATCCTTCTTCACCTGCTCCGTCACGTTCTTGATGGCGCTCCAGGTCTTGCCGTCATCGTCAGAATACACCATCTCCCACTGGCCCGTGCGAGAGGGATCTGTACCCGTACCGGAAGCGTTGATGGCGCGAGCACCGGGCGCAAAGTGGCAGGCCAGGGCCTGCATCCAGATACGTCCCTTCTTATCCTGCAGAATGCAGGGGTCACCGCAGCCATTAGCCATACCGGGGCCGGAGTCCATGTTCACATACGGCATCGTCCAGGTCTGGCCACCGTCCGTGGAGCGCACGGCTGCCACGTCGATATCACGGCAGAGATCCACCTCATTATCATAGCGGGCATCAAACACGCCGATGAGAGAACCCTTGCTGGTGCGGATAAGGCCGGGAATACGGAAAGCAGCGCAATCGCGGGCTGCGCCCTCCTTCTGGTCCACCTTATCACCGGGGAAAGCCAGCATGATGCCGATACGCTGCGTCACCGGCTCCAGTTCCGGCTCCAGCTGCTTACCGCCGATGCTCACCTTCAGGCCACTGAGACTGAAAGAGGAGCCGATGATGGACTCATCAGAGGGAGTTACATCGAGCCAGAGCGTGTTATCGCCGCCATCCAGGCCCTGGGTGGACTTAATCACCACCTTGCCATTCGCGCCGGGTTCGGCAGAGCCGTACTCCACGCTGTTCTTGAAATCCATGCCGTTGGCGCTGCCGCTGCGCAGAGTCACCCTGGCCACCTGGTCGGGGTCATCCACCGTCACCTCCAAGCGGTCAACCACCAGCGCATCCTCTGCACCCTCGGTCTGCACGGTAAGCTTGACCACCGGGTTGAACCTGGCACGCTTCATGACTGGCCACACGCCCGGGTTGTGGGCCTTCACCTCACCCAGCTTCATCTTGCCAATCATGAGCATGAAATCATCAATCATCACGCCGGAGGCATCGGGCGTATCGGCCACCATGCGGAGAGCCTTGGTGCCCTTGGGCAACACCAGCTCAATCTTGTGGTTGAAACCGCCGGTACCAAGTCCCTTGATTTCCTTAATCTCCTCCTCACCGGAACCGGTGACAGCCAGCACCTTCACACAGAAGGGGTCCTTCTTGGTCCAGCGCTCCAGCCAGAACGTGCTGCGAACTTCCTTTTCCAAAGGGGAGTCGAGCTTCATGGTAACACTGCGAGCAGCACCACCCTTGATACGGAGCGACTTACTACCCGTGCGGGCTTTATTGAAAATCTCCACGTTGCCCGGTTCAGCACTCAGCTGGCCATACTCAAAGGCGCCGGATGTCAAATCGCCATTGGGCAGCTTTTCAAAGCTCTCAGCCCCCATGGCCAATCCTGCCGTAAGCAGGGAGAAAAGGAATGTCTTATACATGCTGCAGAGCATAGCATACTACGCGCTCTCCTTACAAGCAAAAACAGCTCGCCCGGCAGATTACATGTGTCCCAAAGATTTCGCAATTGTCTGCATTATCAACACCCTTTTGGTGCCAGCCTCCCCCTTTATGCGTTAAATGGCGATTTGTGTGGGGGGGCTCAAATCTTTCGGAGCACGGGACTTCAGTCCCGAAAACATAACCGTTGGGGGGGACTAAAGTCCCCCACTCCGACCAGAAACATCCGCCCGACAAACTCCCATTTGGCGCAGCACTCTTTGGGACACATGTGGGCAGATAGAGGCAGGGCGAGCTATTCCAGCTCGCCCCCCCAAATATTCAGGCCTGAGTCTTTTTTTTCTTCTTCTTTTTCTTGCCCTTCTTCACCTTTTTCACCTTCTTTGCTTCCGTGGCATCATCCTCTTCACTTGACTCATCGTCAGCAGATTCCTCTGCCCTTTCCTTTTTATCTTTCTTGCCAGCCTTCACATCCACATCCTTACCAGTCATGATGGACTCAATCGGAATACGGATAAAACCTATACCACGAGCTCCTGTCTTGCCATTCGTGTGACAGGTTTCGTAGATGATACCCACGTTATCAGGGTCAGTCATCGCCATGCAGGAATACCCCATGCAACGACGCTTGTCGTACATGATACCCTCGTTCCAGGTCTTGCCATCATCCTTGGAAGCACGCACAATCATAAGCGCACGCGGATACACCTGCGGGTTGGAGAAGAGAAGCAGGCGACCGTACTTCCTGGTCTGCACGGATACAAAACCGCCCTGGCAAGGCTGGGGTGACGGCTCATTCAAGCCACTCCGGTTAGTTTCATGGGGTTCCCATGTCTCGCCCATATCCTTGGTAACATAAATAACGCGCTTGCCGCCACCGCCTTCATTTCGGCAGTTAATCATGATGGAGCCATCCAGCAGCTCTACAATCTGACATTCAGAGGAAGCACAGGGCAGCCCGGTACCCATCTTCCAGGTCTTGCCGTTATCCTTGGAGTAACAGATAGTACTGCGGCAGCGTGGATTAGCACCATTCTGCCAGATCTGGGCGGGGAATACGATATAACCCTTCTTCGTGCAGATACCATTGCCAGGGCCGGCCAGAATGCAGGTCCACTCATCCTTCTTCACCTGCTTGGTCACATTCATGTATTCCTTGCACCAGGTCTTGCCATCATTATCGGAATAAACCATACCCCACTGGCCGGTTTCATTTTTACCAAAGCCGGTCTTGGAAACATTCAGCGAGGCACCACCACCGAAGTGGCACACGAGCGCCTGCATCCAGATACGCCCCTTCTTATCCTGCAGAATGCAGGGGTCGCCGCAACCGTTGGTACCACCGGGACCGGCATCGAAAGACACCTCAGGCAGTGTCCAGGTCTGGCCACCGTCCGTGGAACGCACAGTGGCCACATCAATATCCGCGCAAAGGTCACCTTCATGACCATAGCGGGCATCAAAACAGGCAACGAGCGAGCCCTTTTCCGTGCGGATGATACCAGGAATGCGGAATGCCGTGCAGGGGCGGGCCTCGGCCTTATCCGGCTGGTTCCCCACGGCTTCACCGGGCATGGCAAGCATGACGCCCACACGCTGGCTTACCGGCTGCATCTCAGGAGTATATTCCTTACCATCTGCAGTTACCTTGATTCCCTTAACCGTAATGAGAGAACCCACAGTTGCCTTGGCAGCGGGCTCCACATCCAGCCAGAGGTAATTCTCACCCCCCTGCAAAGTCTCTTTGCAACGAATCACCACCTTTCCATCCGCATCGGGTTTGGCAAAGCCATATTCGATACTGTCCTTGAAATCCATACCATTGACATCACCACTCCGAAGCGTGATTTTCGCAATCTGCCGCGGCGCACTCACCGTAAAGGTAACCTTATCCAGCTTTTTGGGCTTATCAATACCCTCTGTATGTACATCCAGCGCCAGCACAGGATTATACACGGCACGCTTCATAATGGGATAGGGCCCCGGATTGATAACCGAAACCCCTTTCACTTTCATGGGGCCGGAAATAACAATCAGGTCATCCACAAAAACACCCGTAGCTTCAGGAGTTTCAGAGCTAATTTTAAGGGCCTTGGTTCCTGCCGGCAGCACCCCTTCCACCTTGGTGGGGAAACCTCCGCCCGTTGGTGCCTTATCCAGAGTAGCCACCGTTTCCTCGCCACTTCCGGTAACAGCTGCCACTGTGACCTTGAAAGGCTCCTTGCTGGACCAACGCTCCGCCCAGAAACTGAACCTGGCTTCCTTTTGCGTAGCAGACTTCAGGGTGATACTGGCCGAGCTATTACCACCCATGAGCCGCAAAGAACGCTCTCCGCTGCGGGCCTTGTTGACAATCTCACCCTTATCAACCGACAGTTTACCATATTCCGTACTGCCGCCGGTTACAGCACCAAGGTCAAATTTCTCAAAATCTTCCGCACCAATAGCCAGGCCACATGCCAGCATGGCGCATATATATTTTCGTACCATGTGGCCATCCTACCACGTACCTCGCAGGCATGCAAGCTGCAAATGGCTTACAGTGCCAGAAGCTCGCGAAGGATACCGGCAAGAACATCCGACGGCATAGTCACCATTTCATCCTCAGTTAGCCCGCTTTTCTGACGCCAGCGCACAATGCGGCTGAGCAACTGCAAGTGCCACTCCGGGCATTCCTCCGGCACCACCATCATGAATACCAGACGCGCCGGACACCCCTGCCAATCCACACCATCCTTACTGCGGGCAAGGTATACAGCAGGTTGCGTAATGCCGAACACTCGGGCATGAGGAATAGCCAGGCCATACCCCAGATATGTGCTATCCTGAGCTTCGCGGTCCAGCGCCGTATTCACCAGGGTACGCTTACGCCACCCTGTCAGCTCAGCCAGCTCTCCTGCCAACAGACGAACAAGCTCCACATGACCTTCTCCGGAAGGCAGTTCATCCTCGCGCACCCATACCAGCGTTTCATTGTTCAGCTCAGCGTCAAACATGTGGTTTCATGATATAGCACCCACGCGCCCGGAATTCAAGCAACCAGAACTATTATGACATACGCAGCATTTATCACCCACGGTCATCGCGGGCTACAAAATAGGCATTCTCCACAGGTATATTCTCCACCTCCCGGAAAATACTCAGGCGCGCCGGAGCAATGCCGCTCTGCAACAACACTGCCACCGCTCCATCCCCGGGAGCCATACTGCAACAGGCCGTTTCATTGAGATGGAAGGGCAGCATTTCCTCCAATTCATCTTCCAGAGTGCACTCCAGCCGGTGAGCATCCTCTACCTCCCTGGGTAAGGCCACCAGCAACACATGCCGCGGCCCCTTCCCTTCTCCCTCCACTTGAACCAGACTCCGCACCTGCCCCAGCCAGGAGAAATCATCCACAGCACCGGCAGCATATCCCAGGGAAGCAAAACGATCCCCCGGTGCACTGCCACGCGGGCGACTGGCATCATACAAGTGGTCATAATACTCACCGCCAATATAGAAGAACTGCCGCCCACAGGCCAGTGCACCAGCCACAACGTTCACCTGCTCTGCTATGGACGCTACAGAACTGCTCACATAGCAATGCGGCACCAGCTCCTCATCTGCCAGATCCAGCCAATCGGTCAGCTCGGCAGCCATGCGCACTTCCGGTGCCGAATCACCGGCAAAAAAAGCATACGGCAACAGCACACTTCCCGGTTTGCGCAGACACAGTTTTTCCAGACAGCCCAGCATATCCATCGCGCAGCCACTGCCCGTACCGCCGGCAGCAGAGAAGAACACGTGCACCTCCAGTTGCTCTACTCCCTCCACCAAAGGATTAAGCATGCGCTGCATGGCCTCCCGGCTCTGCAGGAACAAGGCACGCCCATAGCGACGCCAGCCGCCCGCACCTTGTAATGACCCCAGCGCTTTCTCCACCTCATACACAGGCACCTTCAGTGCTTCCGCCACCTGCCAGCGCATACCCGACACGCAATCCTTCAGCTGAGGGTTCTGTTCCATCTCATTCAAACTACGTGCCTCTGCCTTGATATTCAGGAAAGGAATATCTGCGGCAAACTCCTGCCACTCCGGTGTTGCTGCCACATCATCGGCGGCATCCAGATAGAGACACGCCACCTCATTGCCCACCGGCGGCATCCCACATGCCGCCACTGCACGCCGCCAGGCCAGCAATACCTGCCCGCCCACGCCTCCAAGACCAATGAGAAGTGTCCGTTTTTTCATCTTACTGGAAATACGTTTATATAATCATTTTCCAGTATAACACTTCCGTGTCTTGCCGCAAGCTTTATTTTCAGCGCCGATTATCGTTTTTTAACAGATTAATCTTATCGCGCAACACGGCCGCCACCTCGAAATCCAGGCGGGCGGCGGCTTCGCGCATTTCTTTCTCCAGGCGGGCAATGGTAGCCACCACATCCGGAGCTGCATCCCCCTCTGCGGCCATAAGGGAGCCGAAATCATCATCCGTATCGTCCAGTTCCTCATCGGGCGTATACAAACGCAGGGTGCTCTGGTCGCCTCGGCTCACGCTGTGCGGGGTAATGCCATGTGCCTCGTTGTAGGCCTGCTGAATCTCGCGGCGGCGGTCGCTTTCCTCCACCAGGCGGCGGATGGAATCGGTAACCACATCGCAGAAGAGCACACACTCGCCATGCACATGGCGGGCGGCACGGCCAGCCGTCTGCACCAGGCTGGTCTCGTTGCGCAGGAAGCCTTCCTTATCCGCATCCAGAATGCAGACCAGGGAGACCTCCGGCAGATCGAGGCCTTCTCGCAGCAGGTTGATACCCACCAGAATATCCACCTTGCCCGCACGCAGCTTGCGCAGAATCTCCACACGTTCGATGGCGTCCACATCGGCATGAATATACTCCACTTCCAGCCCCACCTTGCGGAGATAGTCGGTCAGATCCTCTGCCGTGCGCTTGGTGAGGGTGGTGACCAGCACACGCTCGCGCACCGAGACACGCTGGCGGCAGAGCTCAATCGTCTTGTCAATCTGCCCATCGAGCGGCAGCAGGGTGATTTTCGGCTCCAGCAGACCTGTGGGGCGGATGAGCTGCTCCACGATGAGCGGCTGAGCCAGCCCCGTGGGGTTGAAGCTTTCCACAGGTGCGGCGCTGGAATGAGGCGGCACGCGCAGCTCTGACAAGTGGTGGAAGAACACACCGCGGAAGCCCTCGGGTGCGTGGGTGATGGCCTGGCTGGCTTCGCGGCTGCGGGCGTGGGTATTACCGCGGCGGGCTTTGAGCACGGGAATATAGCTGGCGTTGCCTGCCACGCAGTTCACGTATTCAAAGGGACCCGGGGTGGCAGAAACATAGACCAGCTGGGCCTGCCGGTTCATGAATTCATCGAAGCGCAGGGGTCGGTTATCCAGGGCGGAGGGGAGGCGGAATCCATGGTCGATGAGGACTTGCTTGCGGGAGCGGTCGCCTTCGTACATGCCGCCAATCTGCGGCACAGTGGCGTGCGATTCATCGATGATGGTGAGGTGGTCTGCCGGAAAATAATCCTGCAGGGTGGAGGGGGTGCTGCCCGGGGCACGACCTGCCAGGTGGCGCGAGTAGTTTTCGATACCCTTGCAGAAGCCGATTTCGTTGATGAGCTCCAGGTCGTAATCGGTGCGCATTTTGAGGCGCTGGGCTTCGATGAGTTTGTTGTTCTTCTCGAACCATTCCACCCGCTCTGCCAGTTCTTTGCGGATGCTCTGGATGGCAGGCAGACGCTTTTCCGGTGCGGAGACGTATTGCTTCACCGGGAAGAAGAGGTAGCTCTGCAGGCGCTCGCGCACGCGACCGGTGCCGGCGTCTATCAGGGAAATGGCGTCTATTTCATCGCCAAAGAATTCCACGCGGATGGCTTCGCCATCGCTCTGCGCGGGGTAGACTTCCACCACATCGCCGCGCACCCGGAAACGCCCGCGCTGGAAATCGTAGTCGTTGCGCTCAAACAGCAACTCCGCCAGGCAGGCAAGCATGGCGTCGCGGTCCATTTCCTGTCCCACATGCAGCGAGAGGGTGAGGTTGCGGTAGTCCTCCGGGGCACCCAGACCATAGATACAGGAGACGGAGGCGACCACAATGACGTCCTTGCGCAGCAGCAGGGAACGCATGGCGTTCAGGCACAGGCGGTCTATTTCCTCATTGATGGCGCTATCTTTTTCGATGTAGGTATCGGTGCTGGCAATGTAGGCTTCCGGCTGGTAGTAATCGAAGTAGGAGACAAAGTATTCCACCGCGTTGTGCGGGAAAAAGGCTTTGAGCTCCGAATACAGCTGGGCAGCCAGCGTCTTGTTGTGGCTGAGCACGAGCACCGGTCTGTCCTGCGCGGCGATAAGGTTCGCCATGGTAAAGGTCTTGCCGGA
>DEPT01000035.1 GCA_002358905.1 Akkermansiaceae bacterium UBA3385 | reverse complement strand
GCCGGGGCGCTTCATGTCGGGGCCGGGGCGCTTTACGTCAAAGCCGGGGCGCTTCATGTCAGGGCCAGGGCGCTTCATATCGTGACGATCGCCCGGCTTGTGGATGTGAGCTGCGTGCGGAGCGGGTTTACCAAAACCGGGGGCTCCATGCGGGGCTGCTTCAGACTGGCTGCTCAGAGCAAAGCAGGCTACACAGGCGAGAACGGCGAACTTAGAGATATTCTTGATCATATACGTTGTTTATTGAGTGTTCGTTATTTGATTTGGTAGGGCTTTATGCCCCTTACACAAATGAAGCGTACGAGCGGAATCTTTTTGTGTACAAGTTTCACAAATTTTTTTGAAATCTCTTTTTCTGGATATCCTGAGCGATGCGTGAGAGAGCAGGAAGCTTTTGCGGAATGAATTGACAGAGAATGGATGTTGCGTTATTATCTGGGTAGAACACATGCACGATTACATCATACATCTACCCTCTGAATATATCCCTTATGCCGCCATCATCACCGGGGTGCTTATGGCTTGCATCGGGCTTCGTACCATTCTGAAGTTTCGTCGTCTCAATATGCAGGGCATCCGCACGCATGCCACGCTGTTGCGGGTCGAGGAGAATCTTGCCCCTCGCATCCTCATCGGGGATGATGATATGCACCGTACACGGAGACACCGCGGGAACAGATACTCGGGCGTTTATGGATTTACCGATGACGCCGGAAACTGTTACGAAGTGAGGGGTGGGGCCCCCTATGACCCCGTTGTCGGCGATAGCAACTTCGTGGTGCTGTATAACCCGCATAACCCTGATGATGCTATGCTGGTTGATGTCATCCGCCCGATGCAGACGCCTGTCATCGCCTCTGTGGCGGGTGTCATTGCCGCAGTGGCCGGTATCTGCATGCTCGTATTTGATTTATAAAATCTTCTCAACACTATGGTTTACCACGTCACCCGCGTCGGCAACAGCACGACCTCCAAGACCGTTTTCATCAGTTTTTTCCTTAAATGGGGCCTCTTTGCCCTGCTTGCGTACGTTGTGTGCGGCTCATCGTCCCTTCTGTCGCCCTATATGTGGTGGGTGATGCTTGGTATGGCCTTCCCGGCGGCCATCGGGGCGTATTTTCAGCTTCGCCACATCCGGAAAAATACCAAATCTTACGAAGATACCTTCTATACCCTCACGGAAGGCGGGGTGATGATGGAGGGTGACAAGGGGCAGGCATGTCTTTACTTCTCGTGGGGGGATATCCGCGAGGCCCGCCGTATACTGAACCACACCGTCTGGATGCAGCTGGAGAACGGCAAGTCCTTCAACTGCCTGCTCGAAGGCCTGCCCGAGGAGCGCATTGCCGAATTCGCCCGTTTTGCGGCTGAACATGCCGGGAAAACGCCTCCCGCTTCGGCGCTCACCCCGCCGCCGGCGGAGCTGACCTGCACCAGCCCTCTCCGCTTCAGCGGCACGCCGGAACAGCGCCGCGAGCACCTGGATGCCTTTGCTTTGCTGAGTGGCCCTGCCTGGGGCTGGACATGGCTGCGCCCCTGTATGCTGCTGCTCTGGGGCGTACTGCTGATGGGGGCTTCTTACAGGGCCTCCTACCTGGCCATGGCCATTGTGGCCATCATCATCTGGAAATGGGTCAACCGTCTTAAGAATCCTGGTGGCCCCCTCCCGCATCCGGGGCAGAGCCGTCCGGGGCGCTATTATGCCACAGCCCGGGAATCGCTCCAGGTTGTCGGCGAAAAGGGAACCTGGATTTATAACCGCCGTGCCCAGTTGAAGGACATTTATGAGACGCCGCATGGCGTCTGCATTCGCGATACCTGCGGCACCGTTGTCATGCTGGATGCAGACCAGCCCCTGCCGTCCCACCTGCAGGGTGCACGGAAGCCTTTGCCCCGGCGCTTGTCACGCCCGCTTATTCATGCCATGGTCGCGCTTTTCCTTCTTGGTGCTACCTGGTGCTTTACCCAGAGCAATACCTGGAAGCTGTATCGCCTTCTCAGCAGTGAAACGCCCGATGTAGCCGTGGCTCTGAGCCTGGCTGAACTGCCGCCGAGCACTCAGGTTTCCGGTATTAAAGTTCATACCTATAAGGGCCTTCCTTCTACGGATGTTCTTTTCCACCGCATTACCGGTTCTGCCCCGTATGCTGTGTGTATCTGCTTTATACAACCGGATGGCGACGGTATTTATGCTGATTTCGACGAATATGGGCAGCTCGTCCGTCGGGGAACGTATTGACGGCGTTCAGGTATCCCGGTAATCCGGGATTTAGCAGGGCTTCGAATAAAATCGAGGACGAATGAATTTAATGAGCAAACAGTAGCGAGGCACGCTCAATGTCCTTCATTCGCTCGCGGCTGCGGCGGGTGCAGAGAAGGGGGAGCCTGGCGGCGGGATTCCCGGTGAAGTAGAGGCGCTCGCCGCGTATTTCGAAATCCGGGAAACGGTGGCCGTGTTGTTCAACAAGCTGCGGCAGACGCTCGAGGAAGAATCGGCGCATCAGCTGGGTGAAGAGGCCTTTTTCCTCCGGATCTGCACAGTCGTTGTACCACCACAAATCATCTGTGCGGGCATCCCATTTCTCCTGCGGCGGAAGCTGCACGCCCATGCTCATGAGGGGTATGAACCAGGCCAGGGCAGAGCCGTTGAATGCCGCGCAGAGCAGCCGCCGGCATTCCTCCTGTGTGGCACCATTGAGCCGTTGAAAGAGAATCAGGCCGTATCGGTATTCATCCCTGGCTCCGTGTTTCGTTTCGGCGAGCGGCTCGGCATGCGAGAGCAGGGTGCACAGCGCCATCAGCACATGTTCCCGCGAAATCGGAAAACGCAGCAGCACATCCACCGCTGCCCAGTGGTGCATGTCCACTGCCTCGTGCAGTGCGCTCTGCCATACATCGCCCTCCACATCTGCTTTATACCCGTGGCGTATGGCGCTTTCCAGACTGACCAGGTCACCCTTGCTGCGTCCATATCCTGCCAGCCGGGTTACCAGATTGCAGCCACTATCATCCAGAGCATCGAGACCACCGCCCCAGCGCCTGATGAATTCGCTTGCTCCCACCGAACAGAACATAGGCGCATTATGCCATTTCCCTGCCGTTCTGACAATGTTTTATTTCTGTATCAGGACACACTTTCGGCTTGTGTCGGGCGGAGTTCTAGTTTAGAATAATTCCATGAAAGCGCGCGGAGAGGACAAGGAGATTCACATTCGGGGTGCGAAGGAGCACAACCTGAAAGGGGTGGATGTGGATATTCCGCTGGGTGGTATCACGGTGGTGACAGGCCCGAGCGGCAGCGGCAAGACCTCGCTGGCGATGAGCACTTTGTATGCCGAAGGCCAGCGGCGCTATGTGGAAACCTTTTCTCCCTATGTGCGCCAGTTTATGGATCGCATGGACCGCCCGAATGTGGAGGCGGTGGAGAACGTGCCGCCCGCCATTGCCCTGGGCCAGCGCAACAGCGTGAAGAATTCCCGCTCCACCGTGGGCACCATGACGGGGATGAATGAGTACCTGAAGCTCATTTTCTCCCGCCTGGCTGTGGGGCGCGATGCCGCGGGTAATGTGGTGCGACCCGCCACTCCGCAGGGTGTGGCCGATGAATTGATTGCCGCGTATCACGGGGAATCGGCCCTGGTGTGCTTTGCCGTGCGTCCCGTGGGCAGTTTCGAGGAAATGGTGCAGGCGCTGGAGGCGCAGGGCTACCTGCGCGTGCTGGCGGGGGGCAGTGTGCTGCGTCTTTCGGAGGCCTCGGAGGCCGCCCTGGGCATGGAGCGCTGGCTGGTGGTGCAGGACCGCGTGAAACTGGTGCCCGATTCCCGCGCGCGTCTCATGGAAGCGCTGGAAACGGCTCTGCATCTGGGGCAGGATGTGGCGCAGGTTTCTCTTGCCGCAGCGGATGGCAGCTGGCAGGAGCCCCGCGAGTTCCGCAGCGACTGGTATCCGCTGCAGGAGCCTCGTCCCGGTCTGTTCAGCGGTAATTCTCCGCTGGGTGCATGTCCTGCGTGCAAGGGCTATGGACGCAGTATCACCTACGATTACAACAAGGGCATCATCCCCGATAAATCCATTGCCGATGGTGCGCTGAAAATGCTTTCCTCTGCCACGCTTTCCGCCTGCTACAAGGATTTGGTGAAGGCCAACAAGCGCCGCCCCTCTGTGCGCATGGATGTGCCGTGGAATGAGCTCAGCCAGCAGGAAAAGGACTGGGTGTTTTACGGTGAGGCGGGCGATATGGACCCCTGGGAGGCCTGGGACCGCGGTCTGTGGTACGGCTACAAGGGGATTTTCGATGACATGGAGAAGCATGCGCACAAGATGAGCGTGCGTGTGTTCCTTTCCTTCTACCGCGTGTACAGCGTGTGTCCGGAATGCAACGGCGGCCGTCTGCGTCCGGAGGCGCTGGCTTTCACCATCGGCGGGCTCACGGTGCCGCAGGTGCAGGCACTGCCTATGGATGAACTGCTGCCCTGGCTGGATGAGCATGTGCTGGGGCACACCGGGGAGGACCGCTCGCTGGAGCAGGCTGTGAAAGAGTTCCGCAGTCGTGTGGCCTATCTCTGTGAGGTGGGGCTGGGCTATATTTCCGCCAGCCGACTCACCCGCTCGCTTTCCGGCGGCGAGATTGAGCGCGTGAGCCTTACCACTTGTCTGGGTGCTGCGCTGACCGAGACTCTGTTTGTGCTGGATGAACCCACGGTGGGTCTGCATGCCCGCGATACGGCCCGGCTTATTGCAGCCATGCGCCGCCTGGCGCACCGCGGCAACACGCTCGTGGTGGTGGAACACGAGGAAGCTGTGATGCGCGCCGCCGATTACCTGGTGGATATGGGGCCGGGCAGTGGTGCTGCTGGTGGTGAGCTGGTGTATGCCGGCGAGCCCGCAGGTATTCTGCGCAAGACCGATTCCCTCACGGGCCAGTTCCTCAGCGGCAGCCGTTGCATTCCCGTGCCGCCGCACCGCCGCAAGGGGAAGGGCTGCATTCGCATCGAGGGGGCAGAGTGCCACAACCTGCATGATTTCTCGGTGGATATTCCGCTGGGCGTGTACAACTGCCTGACGGGTGTTTCCGGCAGCGGCAAGAGCACGCTGGCCTGTCAGGTGCTGTTCGGTTCGGTGCATCCGGAGGAGCTGGACGACGAGGACGAGGTGCAGGTGCGCCGCATTTCCGGGCTGGATGCCGTGGAGGAAGTGGTGCTGGTGGACCAGAGTCCCATTGTGCGCACCCCGCGCAGCACCCCAGCGGTGTATATCGGCGTGTTTGAGGATATCCGTGCGCTCTTTGTGGCCGAGCCTGCCGCCCAGGCACGCGGCCTGAAACCCGGCTACTTCTCCTTCAACAGCGGCGATGGTCGCTGCCCGCGCTGCTCTGGTTTGGGACAGGAAAAGGTGGAAATGCAGTTCCTTTCCGATATTTTTGTGCCCTGCGCCCTGTGCCACGGCACGCGCTACACGGAGCAGGCGCTCTCCATCACCCTGCTGGGCTATAACATGGCCGAAATGCTGGCGCTGGATATTGCCCACGCGCAGCGGCTCTTTGCCCGCGAGAAGAACGCCCGAGCCCGCCGTATTGCGGCGCGGCTGCAGGTGCTGGTGGATGTGGGGCTGGGACACCTGGGGCTGGGCCAGCCGCTCAATACGCTTTCCGGTGGTGAGAACCAGCGCCTGAAGCTGGCACACATTCTGGTGGATTCGCTCACGGGCGAGAAGCAGGGCAAGGGCCGTTTGCTGATTCTGGATGAACCCGGCACTGGTCTTCATTTCCGCGATTTGGAGGTGCTGCTGCGTGTGTTCGACCGCCTGGTGGAGCAGGGGAATACGCTGCTGGTCATTGAGCACAATATGGAGCTCATCAAATGCGCTGACCATGTCATCGACCTTGGACCGGAGGGCGGCACCGGAGGCGGTCTGCTGGTGGCTCAGGGCACGCCGGAGGAAGTGGCCGCCACCGGGGCGGGCTTTACCTCGCATTTCCTGGCTGAGGCGCTGCAGATGGAGTACGATGCGCTGCCGCTCATGGCTGCGGAGGACCACGATTCCAGCGTGCCGGATGGCGTGATTGCTCTGCGAGGGGCTCGCCACCACCAGCTGAAGAATATTGATGTGGACATCCCCCGCGATGCCATGACTGTGGTGACCGGACTTTCCGGAAGCGGCAAGAGCACGCTGGCCTTTGATATCATTTTTGCTGAGGGACAGAAGAGGTTCATGGACGTGATGAGCCCCTATGCACGCCAGTTCACGGAGCAGATGGAAACGCCGGATATTGACCGCCTCACCGGTCTGCCGCCCACGGTGGCCATTGAACAGAACCGCTCGCGCGGTGGCTGCAAGTCCACTGTGGGTACGGTGACCGAGGTGTGGCAGTTCTTGCGTCTGCTGTATGCCAAGCTGGGCCAGCCGCATTGCCCGAAGTGCCGTGTGCCGGTGGGCCGCCGTTCCCCGGCGGAGATTCAGGCGCTTGTGCAGCAGGAGATTGCCGCCCGCCCGGCCAGTCTCATGATTGCCGCCCCCGTGGTGCGCAACCGCAAGGGGCACTATGCCGACCTGGCCCGTTGGGCTGTGAAGAAGAAGTATCCCTATCTGCGGGCGGATGGCGTGCTGGTGGCAGCAGATGCCTTCACTCCACTGGACCGCTACTCGAACCACGACGTGGATGTGGTGCTGGCGGAAATCAGTGTGCAGGGTAACCGCATCACGGTGAATGGTCAGGAGGTCGACTACGCCGGGATTATGGAGACTGTTTCCCGCGCACTGGAGATGGGCGATGGCTTCATCCGCCTGCTCAAGGGGGACGCAGACCAGCTCATCGGCACGCGCCTGACCTGCCCGCAGTGCGGTGAATCCTTTACCGAACCGGAGCCCTCGACCTTCTCGTTCAACTCGCCGCGCGGATGGTGTCCGCACTGCATGGGCCACGGACGCGTGGGCAAGGTGAAATCCGGTGCCAAGCCGGAGGAGAAGCTCAGCCAGCTGGAGGTGGAACTGAAGTACGACCGCGATGTGGAACGCGCTGCCGCCAAGGAGGAGGAAAGCGTGCTCTGCCCGGTGTGCCACGGTACGCGCCTGAATCCTTTTGCCATGGGGGTCACACTCTTCGGGCGGAATATCGCCGAGGTCGGTGCCCTGTCGGCAGATGATGCGCTGCCCGTGGTGGAATCCTGGAAGTTCGAGGGTCGCGAAGCGGAGATTGCCCGCAACGTGATGGCTGAGATTGCGCCGCGTCTGCGTTTCCTGCAGCGCGTGGGCCTGGGCTACCTGTCGCTGGACCGCGCCGCTACCACCCTTTCCGGCGGTGAGACACAGCGAATCCGTCTGGCGGCTCAGCTGGGCTCGGAGTTGCGCGGTGTACTCTATGTGCTGGACGAACCGACTATCGGTCTGCATCCGCAGGATAATGAACGCCTACTCAGCACTCTGGCGGATTTGAAGCACCGTGGTAATACCCTGCTGGTGGTGGAGCATGATGAAGATACTATGCGCGCCGCCGACCATATCATCGACCTCGGTCCGGCTGCGGGAATTCACGGGGGGCAGATTATGGCCCAGGGCTCGTTTGATGCGGTGGAACACAACCCGGATTCGGTCACGGGCCGGGCTCTGCTCAGCCGGGAGAAACACCCCTTCTGCGGCAAGTATCTGCCAGTGAAGGATGCTGAGTGGCTGGAGATAGAGGGCTGCAGGCTGCACAATCTGAAGGATGTGACGCTGCGTATCCCCCGCGCCCGCTTCACCGTGGTCACTGGCCCCAGCGGCGCGGGCAAGACCTCACTCATCACGGAGACGCTCGGGCCCGCTGTGCGCGAGGCGCTGGGCGGCAGCATCTCCCGCGAGGAACGTGCCGCCTGGAAACAGAGCAGGGGGCTCGACTCCGTGCGCGCTCTGTACCAGGTGGATCAGAGCCCGCTGGGCAAGACCCCGCGCAGTACCCCAGCCACCTACATCGGCATTTTCAACGAGATTCGTTCGCTCTTCGCCCAGAGTGCGGATGCCCGCCGACTGGGCTTTGATGCGGGGCGTTTCTCGTTTAACACTGCCGCTGGCCACTGCGAGGCCTGTAAGGGCACGGGCTACCAGCGCCAGGAGATGGATTTCCTGCCACCCTGCACAGTGCCCTGTGAAACTTGTCGCGGCGCGCGCTACAACTCCCGCACGCTCCAGGTGCGCTATAAGGGCAAGAATATAGCCGAAGTGCTCAACATGGACATGGAGGAAGCAGCAGAATTTTTCGCCAGCCAGCCCCGCCTGGCTGACCCGCTGCGACTGCTGTGTGATACCGGTTTGGGTTATCTAACCCTGGGGCAGGCCAGCAACACGCTGAGCGGTGGCGAAGCCCAGCGCATCAAGCTGGTGGCAGAGCTTATCAAGGGCCGCCGAGCCGCGCTCAACGCCATCCGCAAGGGTAAGGCCCTGCCGCAGGATCTCTACATCATCGAGGAACCCACCATCGGCCTTCACCCGCACGATGTGCGCCTGCTTGTCCAGGTACTCCGACGTCTCGTCGAAATGGGCAACACCGTCGTGGTCATCGAACATAACCTTGAGCTCATCTGCGAAGCCGACTACATCATCGACCTCGGCCCCGGCGCCGGCTCCGCCGGCGGCAACATCGTCGCCCAGGGCACCGTCCGCCAGCTCTCCCGCGCCAAATCTCCCACCGCTCCTTTCATCAAGGCTGAGCTGGAACGGTGAAGCTTCCTCTGCAGAGGGAGTTGAGCATGCGGCACAAAGTGACCCCGTACGCTTCTTATGTAAAAAAATGCCCGCAGCTGCGGGCATTTTTTGAAAGGGGTGATGGCTGTATTGCCGGTGGGAGAACTTAGCGCTTCGCAGTGTTGCGGTGGCGGCTTTGTTCCTGGAGGGCTGCGTACATCTGGCGGCAGTGCTTGTAGCCACGGCGGTCAGAGAGTTTCTCCATGCTGAGACGGGAGGAGCCCCATTCGATGACTTCGATTTCGACCACGCGGCGGCCCCACTGGCGCATGAGAGCCTTGCTGGGCTGGTAGATATCAATAGTGGCGGTGCCGACGAGGGCACTGCCGTAGTCGTCCACTACATAGATGTAGGGCTGGCCCTTAATCTTGAACTTGGTACCCAGCGGGTACACGGACCAGTCTGCTGCGGCGCTGCGCACGCGATTGCCGTACTTGAGGTAGGTGCCGATGGCATTCTTGGGACCGTAGCCTACGTGATCACTCTCAGAGTGCGTGTAGGCTGTGGTGCGCACTACGCGGTTGAGCTGACGCGGATGATAGAAAGGGAAGGAGTGTTTGTCTCGCCCGAGGTTGGGGAGGCGGCGATCCGGCATGGCGGAGCGGCGGGGCGGTGCCGGGGAGACGAATCCGCGGCTGGTGGCGTCCGGGTTGTAGGCGGCCGCCTGTGCCTCCGGCATTCCGGCGAGTGCCGCCAAAGTCAGAGCGGCCAGCATGAGTGCCTTGTTGAAGATGTTTTTCATGAAATTTGTAGTGAAGGTGATAGGTGACTCTGTGTGCACGCCGAACGGATGGGCACGGCGTGGGGGGATACTATCACGAACAGGGGGGCTTTGGCAAGTTTTTTATCTGTCGGTAAGGGGTGTGGGTGTCAAGGCTTATCGATGTCAAATGCCTGTTTTTGATAAAATAATGACGCAAATGAGGTATCGCGCGCGTGCGCGCGAAGCTTTGAGTGGCGGTTAATGCCTGTTTTGATGCGGGTTTCAGGGAATTTGTTTAAGAAAAGTTTAATTTTATGCCGACGCGATAAGGTCGTGTGTGACAGTGAGGCGCAGGGGGAGTATGTCACACGATGGGAAGAAGAGAATTTAGTTAGCCTTTCCTGAATTTTTGCCTTTGCAGCTTTTCGCGCCTACGCGAATCAGTGTTGCGATGTACTGTTTCTGTATCCTGTGCTGGTACGGGGGGGGACCAATGCCCAATCCAGAGGAGTGCAGCCCTGCTTATCTTCGGCATTCACATGAGCCCCGGCGGCAAGGAGTATTTCTGCCAGCTCTGAACAGGTTCATCTATGCAGAGTCGTGACGCTCTCTTCATTCACCGCGCGCAGGAGAGGGCGAGCCGGAAGGCGCGAATGGTGCTGGAGGGGTTGGCAATGCCTTTGCCGGCGATGCTGAAAGCGGTGCCGTGGTCGGGGCTGGTACGGTAGCGCGGGAGACCAAGGGTGACGTTCACCGCGTTGTCGAAATCGAGTAGCTTGAGGGGAATGAGGGCCTGGTCGTGGTAGGGGGCGAGGATGGCATCAAAATGGCCCATGGCGGCATCGCGGTAGACGCAATCGGGCACGCAGGGGCCGGTAAAGCGGGCCCAGGGCAGGGAGCCGCTAAGCTGCTGCACGGCGGGAGCGATGATGCGCTGCTCTTCGTCGCCAAAGGCACCGTTTTCGCCGTTGTGTGGGTTGAGCCCGGCCACGGCGATGTGCGGTGCAGGCTTGCCGCTGGTGCGGCGCACGAAGTCTGCCAGCAGGGCGCCGATGCGGACGAGCTCTGCTGTGGTGAGCAGACGGGGAACATCTGCCAGGGCGGTGTGAATGGTGCCGAGGGCTACAGTGAGCCGCTGGCCGGTAAGGCACATGGCGAAGTCCGGCACACCGAGTCGGTCTGCGAAGAATTCGGTCTGCCCAGGGTAGTTGAAACCGACGCTGTGCAGGTTTTCCTTGCAGACGGGGGCGGTGACCACGGCATCAATGCTGCCTTCCTTGAGTGCGGCTGCAGCGGCTTCGAGCTGATCGAGTGCGGCCTGGGCGGTTTTGCGGGTGGGGCAGCCGGGGGTGGCGTTTATCGCGGGGCCCATGGGGCGGAATTCTGCCTGCTCACCGGCCAGGGCGGCGAGGGCTGCGCGCATGATTTCCGGGCCGATTCCGGCCTGGTCGCCCAAGGTGTAGCCGATGACAGGACGATGCATGTTTGCAATTGACTATTTACAATTGACGATTGACGATTTTTTGTTAGACTTCTTCGGCTACATCATCGTCCAGCAGCCCGGGGACGGCGCCTGCCGGGGCTGGGGTGTTTTTATCGTTGCCGGCCGGGGTGGGGGCAGGGGCGCTGGTTGCGGGCTTTTCCGGCTCCTTAATCTGCGGGCGGAAGGAGCGTGCGGTGTTGATGTACTGGGCATTGGTGTCCCGTTGCTCAAACTGGAGCTCGGAGTTAACGGAGGTGTGGTAGATGGCCGTAATCACCAGTGCGAGGATTACGGGAACCAGGAGGAGACTGCCCAGACATGTCTTCATACGTTAGTGCTCATTGTACCCCTGGAGGTACCGGATTGCAAGCTCCAAAAGGGACAGTGGCGAAAATTGAGATAATGCGGGTGTGTGAAATCGTGCTCGTTTTTCCTTGACTCACAGGGGATATGCTGGTAGATTCCGCCCGCATAATTCTCTGCTCTGATATGTCGGCTATCATCATTTTCTGTTTTCTCTCCGTTTTGCTTGTCTGTGGTAAGCTGGTGCGCGTTCTTGTGCCAATGCTTCAGCGCTGCTATCTGCCCAGCGCGGTGATTGGCGGATTTATCGGTCTGTTCATTTTGCAGAACTTTCCGCAGTTGTTTCCGGATGGTTGCATAGAAGCCATCGGCAAACTGCCGGGGTTCATGATAAATGTGGTCTTTGCCACGTTGTTCCTCGGTGTGGTTACGCCGCCTATCAGGAAAGTGGTTCAGGTGGCATTTCCTCAGTTGTGCTTCGGACAGATTCTGGCCTGGGGGCAATACGTAATCGGTTTTGCACTCGTGGGGTTCATTCTTATGCCTCTTTTCGGGGTGAACGAGGGCTTTGGTAATTTGCTGGAAATTGGTTTTCAGGGCGGTCACGGCACGGTGAGCGGCATGGCTGAGAGTTTTGAAGCCTTCGGCTGGGAGGATGGCATAGCATTGGGGTACACCGTAGCCACTGTGGGCATGCTCCTTGCTGTCATTGGTGGTATCATTCTGGTAAACTGGGCCGGCCGCCGAGGTTATGTGAAGAATATCCGCAGCTTCTCTGAGCAGGACAAGCTTCAGCAGAAGGGGATATACAGCAGTGGCGAACGTCCCATTGCCGGGTGGCAGACGGTGTATTGTGACTCTATTGATTCCCTTGCCTGGCATATTTCGCTGGTGGGTATTGCCATTCTGGCCGGCTTCGGCATGCAGAAGGGCATTCAGTCGTTGGAGGTATATCTTTTCCCGGAAAATGAAACGCGTCTGTTCAGCGGCTTTCCGCTTTTCCCCTTCTGCATGATTGGCGGTCTGATTCTGCAGAAGTTGGCACAGGCCATCAAGGTGAACCAGATGATTGACCACGGGCAGATGCAGCGTGTTTCGGGGGCCGCTCTGGATTTCCTGGTGGTGTCGGCCATGGCTACCATCAAGCTTTCTGTGGTGCTGGCTAACTGGCATGCACTGCTGATTCTGATGTTGACGGGCGCACTGCTTTCCATATTCATGGTTGTGGTAGTGGCTCCTAAATTGTTTCGCGAATCCTGGTTTGAATGTGCCATTGCAGAGTTTGGGCAGTCTCTGGGTGTCACAGCTACCGGACTGCTGCTGCTGCGGGCTGTGGATCCGGAGTCCAAGACCTGTGCCACGCAGGCATTCGGGTACAAGCAGCTGCTGCACGAGCCTATCATGGGTGGAGGTTTGTGGACAGCCATGGCTCTTACTCTGCTTTATAAGTTCGGTTGGGGAATCATGCTTACTATATCGGCCTCTGCACTGGCGCTCTGGGTTGTGGCTGCTGTTTTTCTCTGCCGCAGCAACAGAAATGCTGTTAAGCCATAAGCCCGCTGCATCAGAACGATGAAAGCCACAGAAAAGACAAATGTGATGCGCCTTCTTGAGCAGAAGAAGGTGGTTTACCGGCACTATACGTACGAATCCGAAGGCGCCATCACGGGACTGGAGGTGGCGGAAAAACTGGGGCAGAACCCTGCGCAGGTGTTCAAGACCCTGGTGACCAACGGACGCAGTGGTGCGTATTATGTCTTTGTGATTCCTGTGGGAGCTGGGCTTGACCTCAAAAAAGCGGCCAGAACAGTGGGTGAGAAATCCCTCGAGATGCTTAAACAGAAGGAACTGCTGCCGCTAACGGGCTATGTTCACGGCGGATGCTCACCCATCGGTATGAAGAAGCCCTTCCGCACGACCATTGATTCTACGGCCGCGCAATTCGACTCCATCATCTTCTCCGGCGGTCGAATCGGACTGCAGGTGCAGGTCTCGCTTCCGGACCTCGCGCGCCTGGTGCGCTTTCAGCTGGCCGATATTACCACCGGCCTCATTCATAATTGATGCAAAAATGTGGAATTAATCTACGATATCAGGCAATTCTGGAACAAAAGATGACATTTTGGAAGAAAAGTCTTGCCAAGTGAGGTAATTAGGGGTATTCTCTGCGCCGCGCGGGTTTATTAAAAAAACGGTCGTTGGTCCTTCTTTTCCGTAGGAAGCAGAGCCCGCATGGAGGGAAACCCGGCCACAAAAATACACTAATATGTCTGACGAAATCATTCAGGAGCAGGGGCCCATCAAGCTGGCCCATTTCGAGATTCCGAACACGCTTAAGCGCATTGCTGATCCGGAGGATCCCAACCATGTGACGTTCATTGCCGAGCCTATCGAGACCGGCTTTGGTCACACTCTCGGTAACTCTCTTCGCCGCGTGCTGCTCAGCTCCCTGGAGGGTGCTGCCATCACCAGCGTTCGTATTGCCGGTGCTCAGCACGAGTTCACCTCTCTGCCCGGCGTGGTGGAGGACGTGACCGAAATCATCCTCAACCTCAAGAAGGTCAAATTCAAGCACTTCGGCAAGGAGCCCCGCACCCTTTCCCTTCGCGTGACGAAGCAGGGCGTGGTGACTGCTGGTGACATTCAGGACGACCACATCTATTCCGTGGTGAACAAGGACCAGGTTATCTGCCACCTTGACCAGAGCACCATCTTTGACTGTGACTTCGAGGTAAGCGTGGGCCGTGGCTTCCACACTGCCGACGATAATAACGACAAGGACCGCCCCATCGGCGTGATTCCGATTGACTCCATTTTCTCCCCGGTGACCCGCGTGAAGTACGCTGTGGACAACGCCCGTGTGGGGCAGATGACTGAGTTCGACAAGCTTGTACTCGACATCTGGACCGATGGCCGCGTGAGCCCCGCCGATGCCATGCTGCAGGCCGCCAGCATCATGCGCCACCACCTGGACGTGTTCGTGGACGCCGACAGCCGCCGCGTAGAGTTCGACAAGGCCAACGGTGGCGAGCAGGACGCCAATACTGCTCAGCTCCGCAAGCTGCTCAACATGAGCGTGAACGAAATCGAACTTTCCGTTCGTGCCGCTAACTGCCTGAACAACGCCAACATCACCACCGTTGGTCAGCTGGCCATGAAAACGGAGAGCGAAATGCTCAAGTACCGCAACTTCGGTAAGAAGTCCCTTAACGAGATTAAGGACAAGCTCGTGCAGCACGGCCTGTCCCTGGGTATGCAGTTCGACGCCAAGCTCCTTGCTTCTCCCGCTCCGGCTTCCCGCCTGCGCGAAAGCAGCGATGAGACCCGCGCCACCGACCTGCAGGCTCTGATCTCCCACAATATTGATGCTTTCGTTGACGATGACGACGAGTAAAGATTCCAAAAACAAATAATATCAACCCCATAAATACATTATATAGACTATGAGACACGGCGTTAAGAAAGCTAAGCTTCAGCGTACCGCTTCCCACCGTAAGGCTCTGCTTGCCAACCAGGCTTGCAGCCTCATCAGCCACGGCCGCATCACCACCACTCTGGCCAAGGCCAAGGCTCTTCGTCCCTACGTGGAGAAGCTCATCACCCTTGGTAAGAATGGTTCCCTGCATGCCCGTCGTCAGGCCCTCGCTACGCTGCCCCAGCCCAAGGTTGTGGCCAAGCTGTTCAGCGTGGTTGCTGAGGCTACCAAGGACCGTCAGGGCGGTTACACCCGCATCGTGAAGCTTGGTCAGCGCATGACCGACAGCGCCCCCATGGGCCTGATCGAAATCATCGACCTTCCCCAGCTTTCCGCTCCCGTTGCTCCCGCTACCACCACTGGTACCGGCACGACGGAAGCTCCCGAGGCTACCACGGAGGCCTAATTTCGAGCGACCTCGAACCAGATTTATCCCGGCAGGGACACGGCAACGTGTCCCTGCTTTCATTTTGGCACATCATGCCAATGATTTTTCTTTCCGAAGCGGCTTCTGTGTGTTAGGATGCTCTTAATCTACACATGAACTCACTCACCACTTTCAAATCAGCGCTTCTTTCGGGTGTATGCGTCGGCATAGCAGGCTTTGGTTATCTGGCGGGGCGCAACACAGGAGCCGGTTTTGAGAGCGTACGCGAGATGTTCGGTAGCGTCCTCTTCGCCTTTGCTCTGTTGGGTGTGGTCAACTACAAACTGCGGCTTTACACAGGCAGCGCCGGATTCATCAAGAAGACGGAAGTACCGCTGCTGCTCTTCATCTTGCTGGGCAACATTGTGGGCTGCGGCCTCGTGGCGCTCATGGCCAGGCTCTCTCCCATGCCCTTGCAAGAAACAGCACAAGGGCTGCTGGCAGCTCGTTTGAATGTGGGGCCGCTCCATGGTGGTCTGCTGGCCATCGGTTGCGGCTTCATCATGACCACCGCCGTCACCTTTGCCCGCCAAGGCAACAACCTGCCGCTGCTCATCGGTGTGCCCCTCTTCATCCTCTGCGGCTTCCCGCACTGCGTGGCAGATGCCTTCTACTACCTTGCCGTGCCCCTGGCCTTCTGGCAGGAGCATCTGGCAGATATCCTCATCTTCTACGCCGCCATCGTGCTCGGCAACTTCGTTGGCTGCAACTTCTACCGCTGGGTCATGGGCAGCAACCCGGAGTAAAAACCACCCAGCGAGCCATTCTTCCCTTCCCCCGGCGAACGCCCATACAAGGGCGTTCGTTTTGTTTATCGGCCTCTCCCGGCAAAGCCACCATATACCCTCGCTGATAGAGCACAGACACACACGCGCGGATGATGAGCTACAACAAAGACGCAACAAGCGGGCGATAACCTCACCCACCCCCAAAAAAAGCGCGCGGCACTCTGCCAACACACGCAAAAAAAGCTGCAAGGGCAAACCCTTGCAGCTTTTTGCATGTAGAAGCTATGGATGAGCTTATTACCAGAAGAGGATGTAGAGGGCGATGGTCGCAGCGATGACAGCCCAACCGAAAGCCTTGGCGCGGCCGGACGTCTTCATTTCGATGATACCCTTGTCTTCCAGCACCACGGTCTCACCGCCCTTGATGGCGTTGATGATGGTGAGGATAAGACCCACCACGCACACCACGATGAGGGAGTAGCCCATGCGGTTGAGGAAGGAGGAATCGGTACAGCCGAGGATGGTCACCCACTTGAAGGAGGCGTAGGCCACAGCACCGATGACGATACCAAGCCAACCGAACACGCGGGGACACTTGGGCACGAAGAAGCCGAACAGGAACAC
>DEPT01000013.1 GCA_002358905.1 Akkermansiaceae bacterium UBA3385 | reverse complement strand
TTTGGCTCGCCAAATTCCAATTTATTGCGCAGAGGGGGGCTTCTTCCAAAATGTTGCTGATATTTCTATTCTCTACCAAATCTTTGGGACACGTATGGGTGGTCTGCACATGTGTCCCAAAGATTATGAAAAAATAGCCCTAAAGGACATAAAGGCATAGTGTTCTGTGTAAAAAATCGTAGTGGGGTATCACTCGCCTCACCATCAGCAGTAAGTATTCATTCGTGGTTCTATCGGCGTAAGCCGCTAACTTTCAATTCGTCAATCGTAAATTGTCAATCGTAAATCCACGTGTACCAAATCTTTGGGACACGTATGACTCCACATGCGCTCCGATGATGTTTAAACAGAGAAATCGAAATGGTGTTGACATGAAACTTTCCAATTTCTGATGAATATAGCACTTTATGCGGTTAATTTGCTTTAGATTGGGTAAGAAACTTGACATGGCGTGGAAAATACACTATAAAATAACACAATGATGTGGCGGTTTACCTGGGCAATGTAGCAGGTTTCTCCGCCGGACAGGTTCAGCCTATGATTCAGACTCCACAGGTAAGCGTTGTTATGCCCATATACAATGCCGCGCAGTATCTGCGCAGCAGTCTCGCCTGTGTGTGTGCACAGACCTTGCGAAATATCGAGCTCATCTGTGTGAATGACGGCAGCACGGATGAAAGCCCGGCCTTGTTGCAGGAACTCGCTGCGAGCGATTCGCGCGTGCGCGTGATTCACCAGGAGAACCAGGGGGCTGGGCCCGCCAGAAATGCCGGCCTGGCTGCAGCGCGTGGAGAATACGTTATTTTTCTGGATGCAGATGATATTTACCTGCCGCAGATGCTGGAGCACATGGTAGCCCGTGCGGAGCAGACCCATGCAGATGTCGTCCTTTGCCGGGCCAGACTCGTAACGGCAGATGGCCGGGTGCGCTCCATGCCTGTGCAGTTGCGGGCTGAGTATCTGCGCAAGTGCGGAACAGAAGTCTTCTGCCCCCGGCAGGAGATTCCGGAGTGTCTCTTCCAGTTCTGCGCCGGCTGGCCCTGGGATAAACTATATCGCCGGGAATATATTCTTAAAACCGGTCTTCAGTACCAGGCCCTGCGGCATACGAATGATGCCTACTTTGTCTACATGAGCCTGGTGAAGGCAGCTGTGGTCAGCGTGGTGCCCTCTGTGCTGGTGCACCATTGTCAGCATGCAGAATCCACGAGCCTCAGCACGGGGCAGGATACCACATGCCTTACAGAGGCACTGCTGGCCATTCATCGCGAGATTCAGCCCCTGGGCAACCCGAAACTGGAAAAATCCTTCAACCACTGGGCCATGAACATGGCCGTGTGGCACTACCGCCAGGTGGACGGGGAAGCCGCCGCTGCCTTGCAGACAGAGTATCGCACGCGCCTGGAACCTGCCCTCCAACTGTTAAGCAAGGGCGCAGCCTATTACCCTCGCAAGCGAGACTGGCTGCGGTATAAGGAATGCGTTGCACCGGAAATTTCGGTGGTGCTTCCCATATACAATGCCTCTGCCTACCTGCCTGCTGCGCTGGACAGTCTGCTGGCCCAGAGTTTCAGTGATTGGGAAGCCATCTGTGTGAATGATGGCTCCACAGATGACAGCCTGGAGATTCTGAAACGCTATGCCGCCCGGGACCGCCGCATTCGCATCCTTGATGGGCCGAATGGAGGTTATGGACGCGCCATGAATCGTGGCATGGATGCCGCAGGTGGAAAGTACCTCGCCATTCTGGAGCCGGATGATGAATTGCCCCGCAACGCCTACCGCCATCTATACGCTCTCGCAGAAAAACACGGGGCTGACATTGCAAAGGGCTGTGTAAGCCGTTTTGTTCAGCAGGGAAGTCGACGGAATTACGTTGAAACGACCCGCATCCCTCGCGCACTGTGCGCACACCCCATCTGCCCACGGAAGCAGCAGCAGGCATTCACCTTGTGCATGAACACCTGGACCTGCCTGTACAATAGGAAATTCCTTGAGCAACACGGCATCCGCCACCACGAGACCCCCGGTGCCGCCTATCAGGATAACGGGCTCTTCTTCCTATCCTTTGCCCACGCTCAGAAACTTATTTGCACTAACGAGGTGGTGTACCTCTGCCGCCGGGACAATGCCGGCTCCTCCGTGCATGCTATCGGCAAGCGCCCCTACGCCATGCGGGATGAGTACGCCTACATCCGCCAAGAGCTCGAAAAAACGCCGGAGCTCTGGCAGCAGCTCCGCCCCGCCTGGCTGCGCAAGCGACTGGATAACCACTTCTTCACCTACACTCATTTGCCGGCGGAAGATAAAGTTGCTTATTTGGCAGACTTGAAATTAGAGTTGGAAGGAAATCAAAAAGATGCGGCAGATTCGCTTCTTACATCTGAAGGGCGAAAGACCTTGCAGATATTGTCAGCAGAAAAGCCTGATACTGCAGAAATGGATGCGCTTATACCGTTGACTCCCGCTTGGTTGCCGAGTAAGAGCTTTTTCTGTACTCGAACTTCTTATAAGACTGTTTATCATCTCTTTGGAGTCCCTTTGTGGAGTATCGGTGTTAAAGCTGGGTGGATTACTTGCCGATTGCTGGGCATTCCTGTTAAACGATATAAGATATGAATACCCCCCTGCCAGCTGTGAGTGTGATCGTTCCTGTGTACAACGCAGGGCCCTACCTTCGCCGTACTCTGGATAGTATCTGCGGCCAGAGTTTGAATAACATAGAGATTATTCTGGTGGATGATGGAAGTACAGACGATTCCTTAGCCATTATGAAAGAGTATGCCGAACAGGATACTCGAATTACCCTCTTGCAGCAGGATCATAAATATGCAGGAGTAGCCCGAAACAACGGTATGGCTGTTGCTAGAGGCAAGTACTATTCATTCTTGGATGCCGATGATGTTTTTGAATCCTCCATGCTCGAGAAAATGGTGGCTCGTGCTGAAGAAGTGGACGCTGATGTTGTTATTTGTAAAGCAAGTGTTTTGCTTCCATCAGGTGAAATTCGACCGTTGCGTATACAGCTCAAGGGATTTTATCCCGATGGACTGGATAGGGAAAAGTTTAATGTTTCAGAGGAAATGCCCCAGTTGCTCTTCGCTTTTCAGCCATGGGCGTGGGATAAGCTTTTTCGGGCAGAGTATGTTCAACGGTATAATTTGAGGTTCGGACATACTCGAAGAGTTAACGATATTCTATTTGTTTATCCGGCTACGGCTGCGGCCAGAGTTTGCTCCATTCTTGATGCCGAAGCATTGTCGTATTATCGCTTGTCCGACCAGCAGCTATCATCATCGAAATCATTGTCTCAAGATGCAATGGATATGGTTTATAATGCTGTTGATACTTGCCATAAGATGGAAGAAATGAAAATTTCTGGCAGGATAATGACAGCGTTCCGTTGCCGCATGGCAAGTAGCTTGGGGTGGACTTTGAGCCAATTTCACGGGCAACAGAGAATCAATCTTGTAGATGCTATCCGTTCTTTCGAGTCTGATTTCCATTTGCTGAAGGATATAGAGACTGCAATGAGAGACCCCGCTTTTGGCCTCTGTATAAAGGAGTGCAGACACAATCTTTACCTTTATGCTGCTATTACGCAGACGGACTCTTATTCAGTGGATTTTGAGCCAGATTGTGGAACTTATACAGTTATCAAAAAGTATACTGGTGAACGGCCCGTTACAGATGCGTTAGATGAAAGTCAATGCAAGCGCATTTATCGAAGCAGATTTATCACCCAGTTTTTGTCTGCAGTAAAGATGTTTTTAAGAAAATTACATATATCTCACTAATGTCAATATATAAGAAATAAAGCTATTCCCCTTCTAACAGTAATAAAAATATGAAAAAAGTAGTTCACTTGTGCGTCATTTTAGACGATGATTACAGCATTCCTACCGCTGTTATGCTGACTTCTGCAAAGGCAAATAAGCACGTTGATAGTCGTTATATCGTACACATTGTCGAAACGAATGTTATCTCCTACAACTTAAATAAGTTGAAATCTCTAAATGATGCGGATTTTGAGATTGTAATTCATCATGCAGACATTGCCAAGTATAAAAAGGTTGTCATGAAATCACACGTGACGATGTCTGCTCTCGTGAAGTTTGATCTTGCCACTATATTGGCAGATGTGGATAAAGCCATATACTTGGATGGAGATATCATTGTTAGGAAGGATTTGTCTGAATTTTACAGTATACCCCTAGAAGACTACATTCTTGCTGGAGTTAGAGATATTGGTGGTGAAATTGGTTTCAATCTCCATAATGTTGTAGGCTGTGGGAAATACATAAACTCTGGAGTAATGTTACTCAATTTGGATAAAATGCGTTCTCAAAATACGCCTGAGACTTTTCTCAAGAACAAATTGCAAGAGCCTGCCGAGTGGAAGATGGCTGATCAGAATACAATCAATCAGGTATGTCACAAGGAAACCATGTATCTTCCGGTTAAATACAACCTTTTGGTAACGTTTTGTCGAGACCGATATTCTGTGAAGGACGTTAATAAATTTTATGGCACAGACTACTCGTGTAGGGCAGAGATGTTGGAAGATGCTATAATTCTTCATCTGGCTGGCGATGCTCTGCAGCGTCCGTGGAAGTATTGGAACGGTCAATATTCATTAACTTGGAATAAGTATTATGATATGTCTCCTTATAGTGAACTGGACTTGCATTTGCTTCCTAACCAACGCGCACTAAATGAGATAAAGGTATATGTTTCTCGTTCTATCAAGAAGCTTTGGCTGATGACTATCAAGTCTAGACTTTCTTGTGCTCGCTATCGATATATTATATTATCAAAATTGTTATTCGGTAAGAAGAAGAAATATTACCTTGAGAAATTGACTCAAATAGATACTTCAATTCGATATATGAAGGAGTATGAAAATTTCATCAATCTTATGAAATTGAGTAATTATTGACAGACAAAATTAAAGTTGCATATGAAACTGTTTGGTGTAACAAAGACCGATAAGCACTGGATTTTCACCATATTGGGCGTCCGCATCAGTATACGTTCAAAATACTTGGAACTGAACGCAAGAGTAAGAAATCTCGAAAAGTCTTTTGAAAAATTGGATGTACTGTGCCCTCAAAAAGGGGATATGTTGCGCACGACTAGTTCGCTTGTTGCAGGGGAAACTGATTTTGAGACGGCCGTTGCGGAAGTCTCTTTCAGTTTGTGGAATAAGCTTTTTGGGGTAGATTGTGACGTAAGTATGGATGATGCAAAAAATCGTCGCTGTTGGGTTCTTCCTCACATCGCACAGGTTTTGAATGTTTACAATACGAGTGATGCTCCAACTCAGAGTAACAGAGTCATAACATACTTTACTCAAGAAACGGCATGGACGGGGTTAGCAGACCGCCTTAAAACTATATCTACTGCGTATGTAATGGCTGCGGAATCGGGATTGGATTTCTATTTATATCACGATACTGGATTTGATTTTACTGATTATTTGCTTCCTAACGAGATTGATTGGAGAATTGATAAAGGCTCCATTTGTTTTAATCTGAATCACGTATCACCTTTATTTTTTATTAAAAAATTCAGAAGCTTAGAAAGGCGTGAAAAAGATTATCATATTTATCAGTCTGACTGCCTTGTGAATGATTTGTTGCGAAATACTCCGTTAAAGGATAAATACACTGATGGTGCTGTTTTTCGCAAGTTGTTTAAGTTTAGTCCTAAGGTAATCGAACAATCTAGAAACATATTGTCATCATTGGGGGTTGGCGAAAAGGGATATGTTGCCTTTCACTGTCGGTTTTTGAATTTCTTTGAAAAGGTCGAAAAACATGGAGTGATTACAAGTACTCCAGCGGAGAGAGAAGAGATGATAAATGCTGTACACAGAACCCTCAAGAAAATACATCAAAGGAATAATCTGCCTATTATCCTGTTCTCTGATTCTAATTCCTTTACCGCTTTAAAGCATCCTGATTACGTTCACGTTATTCCAGGAAAAGCTGCACACGTTGTCAGCGGCGGGGCGGACGCGGAAGCAACGATGAGGATTTTCGTGGATTTATATATCATGTCAAATGCACAGGAGGTGTATAGCTTGGTGGATAAAAATGTATATCATAGTGGTTTTTCTCGATTGGGTGCAGCCATAGGTGATGTGTTATTCATTCGTACTACTTTCCTCTGAGCGTTTATCATTCACTTATTTGAGAGAAGTTTTGAAACAATATGAATATGTCAATGAAACAAATCATCTGTTCTCTTGGAAAAATAGTTAAGAGTTTCTTTCACCGTGGAAAATATACAAAGTATGATCACATAATTGTTCTAGGTCATAATTGTGAAACATCATATCAATACAAGTTACACTATAACTATAATGAGGCACATCTTTTTTCGTGGAGTTTTGTTGATGATACCAATAAATTAATTCATGCTTTGACTAATTTGGATGAGCTTGGTATGAATTTTGAGCCAAGTAAGCCTATGTGGATGGATTCAAAGTTTCGTATACGTTTTCATGGAAGGGGCTCTCATGATATTTGGGAAGATGGTGCTTCACCACAAGTTTTAGAGAAAGATAAACAGGAGCTTATTTCTCGAGTTGCTTATCTCAAATCAAAACTTCGGGAAGTTGCTAAAGAACCAGGGAAAAATGCGTTTGTTTACAAGGTTCCATTGACAGAGTTGCGTAATTCTGAGAATATTGCGCAAAAAATTATTCGGTTGAAGGATGCCATAGCAGCATTGGGGGGGACCCCTTTCAACTTGATTATTGTGGTAACGGAGGAAAACATTAATGCTATTTTGCAAGCCTTGCAAAAGTATGATGCCCACGGTGTTTTCGTATATGGTGTAAAATTTTATTCACCTAACACGAGTGTTGTTAAAGGACCTTATGATCGTGAAGGCTGGAGTAAAATCTGGAATTTACACAGACCTGTGAATATAAAGGTTGATTATAATAAGAAATATAAATTTGAGCAGAAATAGTGCTTCTTGCTTGCCTTGATATTATAGTGCATTTAACAAAAACTGGCATCTGTCAGTTTTGCGTTAGTTTGTGCGGATTAGATAGTGGAAATGGTTTATAATTACGAGTATTTCATTGTTTCACATGAGCAACATAGTCATAGCGCCCGATTATGGGGTCGAGAGCAGAGATGCACAAGGTGTAATTAAACTGTATAATAGGCAAGATTTGCACTGAGCATGAAGGGAAGTAAGGATTGTAAAAGATGTTGTCTATATGAGGTTACATCAAATTTTTAGCGTAAGCAATGAGGGTGGGTACAAGATTCTTTTCCTGTTTGGGTGGAAGATTCGATTTCGTTCTCGCATTCGAACTCTGCGACTTCGTCTCAATGAGCTTCAGGATAAGCATGATCGCCTGGAAAGAAATTTCCGCCAACAAGGTAAAGAGTTTCAGCAGGTGACTGCCCGATTCAACGCTCTGATTTCGACTCTTGAAACGCAGCTTCAGGAGCAGCGGATGCGTAGCTGTGAAAAATGGAATCAGACAGAGCAAGACGTGCAGCAAGTTGCGCGAAATGTGATACATGTTGAGCAAGAACTGCTGCAGGTGACAGAGACGCAGAGGGAGCATCAATCTGCAACGGAGCAGCGTATTACGGCTGTTGCAGCGTATAATAAGACCGAAACCGAAGCTGTTGCTGCGCGTGTCTGTGCTTTGGAGAAGCTGAATCTGGCGGAGGAATGTGGCCGTAATCAGCAGGCTATTGGTGCGATTGAAAAGCGGGTGGCAGAGATTGAGACTCTGGACTTGAAAACCTTGTGTGCATCGAATGAAGCAGCGACTGAATCGCTGGCTAGACGTGTAGCAGGTATAGAAGCTCAGCAATTAGGGGTGAGTTGTGCTCAGAATGCGGCTGTAGCCAAGACTCTCGATACGCGCTTGACTGCCATGGAAAAGCAGCAGCTGCAGATACGAAGTAAAGAAAACAGGGTGGAGATTCAGAAGGTTCGAGAATGGTTGAAGAGCCTTGATAATAGAACAAAGCCTTTGTCTGCTCGTAGAACATTCAATTTTGTAAAGGCCAGAAGTATGCAGGCTATTAACCGGGATTATGTTGCATCCATGGTTGAGAATATGTATGAAAAAGGAGTGTCTGATTCTACAGATAAGCCCAGGTTGATTGTGAGCCTGACGTCATATCCCAAACGGATGTATGATATCCACCTTTGTTTGTATTCGTTGCTGACCCAGGATTTAAAGCCGGATAAGGTCATCCTCTGGCTGGCAAAGGAGCAGTTCCCCCACAGATCAAAGGATGTGCCAAAGAAGGTGCGGGATTTGAAGAAATTCGGCCTGGAAATCAAATGGTGCAGCGACTTGAAATCATACAAGAAGCTGATACCTGCTTTGCAACAATATCCTGATACCTGCATTGTGACGGCAGATGATGATATTTATTACCCGCAAAATTGGTTGCGTGGGCTGTGGGAGACGTATCAGCATACTGGTGCGGGTGTGGTGGCTCACCGTTGTCATGAGGCTGCGTATGAAGGTGATGCATTCCTGCCATATGCCAAGTGGTCGAAATGTATCGAACGGGAGGATCCCGCCTATACCAATTTCATGACAGGTGCTGGTGGTATTCTGTATGCACCGGGGTGTTTCCATTCAGATATCATGAACGTGGACAAATTCCAGGAGCTGTGCCCGCATGGTGATGATATCTGGTTCTGGACCATGGCCTTGCTTAATGGTACGAAAATCGCCATTCCTCCGCAGCCATATAAAGACCTAGTGTATACAAATCCTGAACGAGAGGCGAATGCAAACGATGATAGAACTCTATTTGCAACCAATGGCATGGGAGGCAATGATGTCCAGTTAGCTAATATTTTGGCATCCTATCCTGAGCTGGGGGAAATAATGAAAAATAAATCATAACGGTAAACACGGGAACCGTGAAACAAGTTCAACATTATCCTGCAATAGATTCTCTGAAATTTATTTTTTCAGTAATTATTGTATACTTCCACCTGCTGCATTCCAATATGAAAGGCACGATTGGAACAACAGATGTGTATACGATGCTGTCAAAAGCCTGTGACGGTAGCGACTTGATAGTTGAGTGCTTCCTCATTATTGCCGGCTTCTTTGTATATAGAGCGTTCCTGGCTGGACGTCAGACTCTTGCTGGTTTTTCTGTTTCACGAGTGGTGAGATTGTGGCCGGTCTTTGCTTTTTATGTTCTTTGTGCCTGGGCGTTGACAAGTTATACTTTGGAGAACACTATACTGGATTTGTCGTTTATGCGCTGTACGGGAATCTCGCTGGAATACAAGGGAATCATCTGGTATATTTCTCCGTTTTTCTGGTGTAGTATTCTGCTGTATGCCATCTTGCGCGTACTGGAGAAAGAAAAAGCATTGTTGGTAGTGGCGTTGTTGACCTATGCTGCGTATTGTTTAAATTTAAATAATCTTAAAGGCGGAGTAGGGCGACATGTTGTCTATTCCTGGGTTAGCCTAGGCATGCTTCGTGTGCTGGGTGGACTGGGCGTTGGTGTTTTGATAGGTGCAGGAAAGGAGTATTTAAAGGGCTGCTTCAATTCTGGTCCAGCGAATCGCTGGAGTCTTGTAGGAACTACCATAGTGGAGTTGGCATGCCTGAGCTTGTTGACCTGCCATTTTGTTGTGGGTAGCTTATTTGGTAATGCTGCAACCGCTGTTATTCTGTTCTCTATTCTTTTTATCATGATGACGGGTAGCGGAGGTTTGATAAGCCGTTGCCTTGGCTGGGCCCCGTTGGCCAAGCTGGGTAAATATTGCTACAGTATCTATGTGATGCAGCAGATAGCCTTCTGGTGCATGTCTAAGACTATCTGGAAATGGGGTAAGGTCTATTGGATGAATGAGCCAGTGCTTGCTGTGGCGGTATCGACGCTCATAGCTGTAGTTATAGGTATTATAACCTATTATCTCGTAGAGCAGCCTTGCGCAAATTGGTACAAACGGAGGAAAATGAATCGAGTATAAGAGAAGATTATTATGACGAGCACCGGTGATTTGCCGGAATTGAATCACACAAGCGCCAGCGTATTACCGCTGGCGCTTGTGTGTATAGGAAAACGGGCAGGGGATCAAATCAGGAAATCTGCATGTTGTGGCTGCGCCGAATCTGCAGAAGTTTGCCGCGCTGGAGCCGAATGTTGCTGAGCCCACTCTTGTTTATGGCGGCGAGAAGATGGGAACGTTGCAAGGTGTGCGGGTGTTTTCTTTCAACCAGACTGAGCAGATTGTCTCGGCTGATTGAAATATTGGGGCTATTACGTAAAGAGAGTAAAAGGTTTATAACTATGCCGTGCAAATCGAAAGTCCGACTTTCGATTTGCGCGGTATGATAAGAGCTACCTTTTATCAGGCGAACATGTTGAGGACGCGCTCGATGATGGGAGCCATGTCGTAGTATTTGTACTCGGCAAGGCGGCCACCGAAGATAACATTCGGCTCGGCATCTGCCAGTGCTTTGTACTGGGCGTAGAGGGCGTGATATGGTGTTCGGTGAATGATATATAAGAAGACTATGACACATAAACTCTATAGCAGCCGGGCCAAAGATAAAGTGTGTCACCCATGGTCTGATTGCAGATAATCTGCTTGTATTTATTGATGTGGGCTGATAGAATGAGAGCAACGAGATAGTTAATACCCATGCTGCTTTATTTTAAGGTTAGAAACTATAGGTCCATCGTTGAAACTGCTATTAACCTCATGCAGGATGAAGGGGGGGGCTTGTGTGATAAGGATGAAAAAGGAGTTCGCTTATATAGCCTTGAAGCTTGCAATAACCTGGGAGAGAAGGTTAGGACGAGCCCGCTCATGGCAATTTATGGCAGAAATGCCAGTGGAAAGTCCAATATTATTATGGCTCTTTGCCAGTTGCAGAGAATCGTCACATCCGGGGAGATTGAAGATTTATATGAACCCAATAAGATTCAGCTAGCAGCGAATCAACGTACGGAGTTTAGCATAGTTTATACATGTCCTCAAAAAGAACAGAGGACAGATTATTGGTATACCTATACATTGGAATACAACGCAAAGGGGATATACAAGGAAGCCCTTTACAGTAATAAGGATATTGTGTTTTATATAGATAATGATTCTGGGGAACACAATTTTTCAGCTATATCCAATGCTGATTATGATGCCGCTCGAATAGAACGATTGCGGCTTACTGAATGTACGGATGTGTTTCACAATCAGAAGACACCAGTGTTGAGCTGGCTGGCAAAAAAATACACGAATCTGAGCAGAGACGTGATAGAGGCTTATTCTTTTTTTACTGCACATTTATACACTCGGTCATCGCAAAATGTGAACGTCCAGAATGCATTTTCTACGTTGCTTCAGACGTGGCCGGATGAGGAAGAACAGTCACGTGTCATCTCTGAAGTGTCTGATTATTTATCGCAACTGGATACGGGGATTCTTGGGGTAGAGACCAAGACCATGGAAAAGGTGCTCGAGCCGGACAATGAATTGTTGTCTATTGCGTCAACCGTCTGGTTTCGCTCCGGTGGTATTCACCGCCGGGGTAATACGATGATAAAGAAAATTTTTTATGCGAAGCACAACGATAGTGATAATCAGGAAGTTTATTTTCCATTTGATGAGGAATCTGATGGAACATTACGGTTGTTTGCGCTTCTGGTTCTCATTTATAAGACGACGAAATCTGAGAGCAATGTGCTTGTTATCGATGAAATGGATAGCTCCTTGCATCCCCTTATACTTCGCCAGTTGATGAATTTTTTCATCAAAACGCATCACAACGAGAACAGGAGCCAGATTATTTTCACTGCACACGATACGGAGTTGCTGGAAGGTGGCCTGCTGATGCCTGGGGAGGTTGCTGTTGTGGAAAAGAGTTTCCAGACAGGCTCCAGATTGAGAAAACTGAGTAATTATGATGCCGTTGAGCCGGATATGATACGTCGGGAATATCTAGACGGTCAGTATGCCGGAATTCCTCATGCTCACATTTAATCTGTATAATGCTCAAGCCATGAGTAACATAAGTTTACCCTTTGATATAACGGAATCCCGGGAAGTCCGGCAAAAAGTTTGCCATTATATTGTGGAGGGCGATTCTGAGGAAAATTACATTTCTCAGTTGTTGCAGTTGGTTCGTGAGTATGGAGAGCCACAGGAGACGTGGAAGGTTGTATCTGCTGGTGGTGGTACTTATGCCAGGATTCAGCAAGCTCTCGATAAACATAACACTGCACAAGATGCGCCGCCGGTTGACATCTGGATGGATGACGATATTGTAATGCGCGATGCCTATGATGATAAACATGCAGAGGAGAGAAGGCGTCTGCAGCAGTATTCTGTTTTATATAATATACACAAGTTCGAGGATTTTTTGCTTATGCATTATCCTCTGCATGTTGTAGAAGCGTGGCATAGTGTTTGCTCTGGAACAGTTACACGAAGGGGTGATTCGCAACTGAATTATTTGCAGTATCCCATTGAGCGACGCCGGTTTGCTGCCTTTTTTCACGAGTTTCTGAGAGTACATAACCTTGCTCATTACAAAAAGGGAAAACTGCCGTTTCCTAGGCTTACGGTTGAGCATTTGAAGAATCTTATGGCCTCGCAAAAGAGCGGTTCTCTTTTTTGTAAAAGTGATATGGTGTCTCACATACACCGTTTGCTTACGAGCGCTGGTGTTGATGTAGGAGATATATGATTAAAGCGCCAGCGTATGACCGCTGGCGCTTTCGTATAGGAAAACGGGGCAGACCTCTGAATCAGGAAATCTGCATGTTGAGGACGCGCTCGATGATGGGGGCCATGTCGTAGTATTTGTACTCGGCAAGGCGGCCACCGAAGATGACGTTGGGCTCGGCATCTGCCAGTGCTTTGTACTGGGCGTAGAGGGCGTTGTTCTTCTCGTCGTTCACCGGGTAGAAGGGCTCGCTGCCGGGAGTCCATTCGGTGGAGAATTCGTGGGTGACGACGGTCAGGGGAATGTTGTAGACGGCATCTCCGAAGTATTCGAAGTGCTTGTGCTCGATGACTCGGGTGTAGGGGATGTGGCGCTCGGTGTAGTTGACCACGGCGCATCCCTGGTGGTTGGGGGTGTCGAGCGTTTCTTCCTCGAAGTAGACGGTGCGGTATTCCAGCTGGCCGAGGCGGTAGCCGTAGAATTCATCAATCTTACCGGTGAAGACGATTTTTTCAGCCTGGGATTCCCAGTATTCTCTGCGGGAGAAGAAGTCCTCGTTCACGCGGGTTTCAATGTCTTCCAGCAGGGCAGTGGTGAGTTTGTTGTAGCCGCCGATGGGGATGCCCTGGTAGGCATCGTTGAAGTAGTTGTTGTCGTAGACGAAGCGGACGGGCAGGCGGCGTATGATGAAGGCCGGGAGCTCGGAGCAGGGGCGTCCCCACTGCTTTTCTGTGTAGCCTTTGATGAGTTTCTCGTAGATATCCCGTCCGACGAGGCTGAGGGCCTGTTCTTCCAGGTTGCGGGGCTCTGTGGTGCCGGCAGCGTGCATAGCTGCCAGGGCTTCCTGTTTCTGCTCTTCGATGATGGCCTGGGCTTCTGCCGGTGTGGTGCAGCCCCACATCTGGTAGAAGGTGTTCATGTTGAAGGGCAGGTTGTAACGCTTGCCCCTGAACTCTGCCACGGGCATGTTGGTGAAGCGGTTGAAGGGAACCAGGGAGTTCACAAAGTCCCACACCTGCTTGCTGGATGTGTGGAAGATGTGGCAGCCGTACTTGTGTACGTTGATGCCGTGCTGCTCTTCGCAGTAGATGTTGCCGCCAAGGTGTGGACGTTTGTCGATGACAAGACAGCGTTTGCCCACCTTGTGTGCAAGGTGGGCAAACGTAGCGCCGAAAAGCCCGGAACCGACTATGAGGTAGTCGTAGGGCTTCATATTCAGCCGATGCGCTTGTAGGTGAAACCTTCGTCGTTGGCTTCTTCCTGGTCGTAGAGGTTGCGGCCGTCTACAATCAGGCGGCCATGCATGGTCTTGCGCAGTACGGCCCAGCTGGGTACGCGGAATTGCTTCCAATCGGTGACGATGACGAGGGCATCGGCATCGATGCAGGCTTCGTACATGTCGTCGCAGTAGGTGATGGTGTCTTCGCCCAGGCGGCGCTTGGCCTCGGTGATGGCGACGGGGTCGAACGCGCGCACCTTGCAGCCGCTTTCCAGCAGGGACTGGATGAGGGTGAGGGAGGGGGCTTCGCGCATGTCATCTGTGCCGGGCTTGAAGGCCAGACCCCACACGGCAATGGTCTTGCCCTGGAGTTCCGGCATAGCGGCCTTGAGCTTGGTGAAGGGAATGGTCTTCTGCTTTTCGTTCACGTCTTCCACGGCTTCGAGAATGCGCATGCGGTAGCCGAGCTCTGCACCACTGCGGATGAGGGCCTTCACGTCCTTCGGGAAGCAGGAGCCGCCGTAGCCGCAGCCGGGGTAGAGGAACTTCTTGCCGATACGGTCATCGGAGCCGATGCCGCGACGAACGGCATCCACGTTAGCGCCGACGAGTTCGCAGAGGTTTGCCACGTCGTTCATGAAGGAGATACGGGTGGCAAGCATACTGTTGGCGGCGTACTTGATCATCTCTGCGCTGGGGATATCGCAGATCTGCACGCGGTCGCCGGAGAGCATGAAGGGACGATACAGATGGCGCATGAGCTTGGCGGCGCGCTCATCTTCCACACCTACCACCACGCGGTCGGGCTTGGTGAAGTCTTCGATAGCGGTGCCTTCCTTGAGGAATTCCGGGTTGCTGGCCACGCCGAAGGGCACGCTGACGCCGCGCTTGTCGAGCTCTTCCTGTACAGCCTTCTTGACCTTGGCCCAGGTGCCGACAGGCACGGTGCTCTTGGTGATGAGGAGGGTGTATTTCTTGATGTTGCGGCCGAATTCGCGGGCTACTTCGAGCACGTAGCGCAGGTCGGCAGAGCCGTCTTCATCCGGCGGGGTGCCCACGGCGGAGAAGACAACGTCTGCATCATCGATGCAGGAGGCGAGACTGGTGGAGAAAAGGAGACGACCGGCTTCAGCATTCTGCAGCACCATTTCCTTGAGACCGGGTTCATAGATGGGCATGATACCCTTCTTGAGGTCTTCGATTTTCTTTTCGTTTACGTCCACGCATGTGACGGTGTTACCCATTTCTGCGAAGCAAGTGCCGCTGACCAGGCCCACATAGCCTGTGCCTACCATTGCGATGTTCATATTTCTGTAGTTTGGTTGTTGTAAAAAACGACTGAAAGAGACGGGGGAATGACGCCCTGTTACTGTGTGTTTTTATATCGCATAAGTGGGCTGGTAGTCAAGTGATTTCTTTTGTTTTGCCGGTTTGTTATACTTTTTTATGTGTGAAATTATTCCGAGGAGGGCGGGGATGCCGGAAAGAAGGCCGCCGCAGACATGGCATCTGCGGCGGCCCGGAGCAAAGATTTGTCAGTAAATCAGAATTTGTGTTCATCGCCATAGCCGAAATGCTCTGCGATGTAGTCAACGTCCTTATCGCCACGGCCGGAGCAGTTGGCAAGGATGGAACCGCGGCGCATTTCCTTGGCCTTGCGGATGGCGAAGGCCACGGCGTGGGAGCTTTCCAGTGCGGGGATGATGCCTTCGTATCGGCAGAGCTTGAAGAAGGCGTCAACGGCTTCTTCATCGCTCACGGTGTCGTATTTCACGCGTCCGATGTCGTGCAGGAAGGCGTGTTCCGGACCCACGGAGGGATAGTCCAGGCCACTGGCAACGGAGTAAACCGGACCGGGTTCGCCGTTTTCATCCTTGAGCATGATGGAGTTGAAGCCGTGCATGATGCCTTCGGTTCCATAGGTGATGGAGGCAGAGTGCTGCCCCAGAGCCGGGCCATGCCCCAGCGGTTCCACGCCGTAGATTTCCACCGGGTCACCAAGGAAGGCGGGGAACATGCCCATGGCGTTGGAGCCGCCGCCCACGCAGGCGCATACAACGTCCGGCAGGTGGCCGGTCATTTCCTCGAACTGGGCGCGGGCCTCGTGGCCGATGACCATCTGGAAGTCGCGCACCATCATGGGGAAGGGGTGCGGCCCCAGCACGGAGCCGATACAGTAAATGGCGTTCTTGTAGTCGCGCAGGTAGGCCTCGAAGGCGCTGTCCACGGCTTCCTTGAGAGTCTGCAGACCGTGGGTGACACATACCACATTGGCACCCAGCATCTTCATGCGGGTGACATTGGGAGCCTGCTTGGCGATGTCGACTGCGCCCATGTGGATTTCACATTCCAGCCCGAAGTAGGCTGCGGCGGTGGCCAGAGCCACGCCGTGCTGGCCGGCGCCTGTTTCAGCAATGATTTTCTTCTTGCCCATGAATTTGGCCAGAAGACCTTCGCCCATGCAGTGGTTGAGCTTGTGGGCGCCGGTGTGGTTCAGGTCTTCGCGCTTCAGGTAAATCTGGGCTCCACCCACCAGGCGGGAAAGCCGCTCGCAGTGGTACACCGGTGTGGGGCGGCCCTGGAATTGCTTGCGGATGCGGCGCAGCTCATTGATGAACTGGGCAGACTGGCAGATGTCGTTATAGGCATCGGTAATTTCCTTGAATGCCGGTTCGAGCTCCTTGGGGAGGTAGGCACCGCCGAAGCGACCGTAGTAACCGTTTGCATCAGGATAATTGCGAAGATATGTGCGGAAATCCATGTCGCGTGGCATAGTATTCCATTTTTTTTATGCGCGCAAGGATTTTCCGTGGCTTGCGCCCAAAAACGCTGCATGACCCCGTTAAATCGCAATTTCACGTTTTTAGGGGTGCCTGAATTGTGTTTCCGGATAATTCTACCTTGCTCCGGGGGCGGTTAGTGGTTGAATTCATTCTGGTGCTGTTGGAAGAAATCATACAACAGTCGGACGTTTTCCAGTTCATGCCAGGGGCGTATGCTTATTGGTCGGTGGTCCAGATCATAGACCGTGGCGCCGGGAAGACTGAGGAGAAGGGGGGAGTGCGTGGCCATGACCAGCTGTGCCCCGCATACCGCGCTGGACGACAGGAATTTCACCAGGTCGAGCTGCAGATTGGGTGAGAGACTGTTTTCCGGCTCGTCCAGCAGGTAGAGCCCGCGCTCTGCAATGGCTTCTGTGAAATAGATAAAGGCGCTTTCTCCGTTGGAGTATTCCCGTTCTGCTTCCTGTGCACGGTGTCGCACGAATCTGCCGCGGGTGCTGTGCCGGGCTTCCATGTGCGTGAGAAATGCATCATACCCGCCTTGTTCGTATGAATCCAGGCGCATGCGGCGGTAATTTTCCTGCCCCCACTGCCGGGCTGCCCGGCCTGCTGCCAGGTGCCGGGCGTCATTCTGCTCACGAAGATTCAGAATGTGGTCGAACACGTCATCGCTGCCGATGAAGCGGCTTTCGTAGGGAATGGGTTCCGGATACCCGGTGTCCTCTCCCGCAATTCGCATGGTGCAGCATGATTCCACGAAATCAGAGAAGAAGGGAGTACGGTTAAAGGGTGTGTTCCGAGGCAGTTTTAACTTTTCTGCCATGAGGTTGAGCAGGGTGGTTTTGCCTGAGCCATTGCCGCCGTACAGAATGGTGATATTGCCGAGTTTCAGGGGCGGAATGGGGGCGTCGAATACGCGGAAGGGATAGTATTGCCGCGTGCAGTGCTTGTTGCAGATGTTGTTCAGAATGCTTTCGGCATGTGCCGGTGGTACGACCTTGAACTCTTCCAGGTATATCATAGTGTGGTAGTGCGGGGTGGGCTTAATCTATCATCTTTCCGCCGAAAATGCTTTTTCTGCGCACCTCCGGAGGGAGCTTTTCATAATGGCGGCGGCCGTCATCCTGCAGTGTGAGGATGCGGTATGCCTGGTTAATGTTATCCTCTGTCAGAGGTGTGGCCGGCTGGTCCTGCTTTCGTTTTGTTGCCTTTGTTCTGAGTCTGCGGCTGAAGTGGGTATTGCCGGCCCAGAGCAGCGTTGCGGACAGGCCGATGGCTAGCAGCAGTGTTCCTGCCTTATTTGCCTGTGCAGATGGGAAAAACCAGAGGGCGATTCCTGCGAATAAGCTGAGGAGTGCTGTTCTGAGCGCTGTCTTTTGCTCGTGCGGTGTCATTCGTAAGAGGGTAGCTGTTTCACACCTTATAGCACGGGGTGGGGGCAGAGTCAAGCCCTCAGAAACACGCTCTGAATGCTGCATTATGATTGACTTTTGGTGGAGTGTGGTCTAAGATTGCGGCATGGAGACTCGTGTGATTGAGGTGGACCCGTTGGAGGATTGTCGCAAAATCTATAAAGAAGCCGCTGCTGTGCTGGCAGAGGGGGGCTTAGTGGCTATTCCCACAGAGACGGTGTATGGCCTGGGTGCGGATGCTTTTAACCCGGATGCCGTGGCAAAGGTTTTTGAAGTGAAGGGGCGCCCGAGTTTCGACCCGCTTATCTGCCACCTGCCGAATGGTAAGGCCTTGAAGGATATCACCGAGGTGCCGGCGGAGCTTCAGCCGCTGGTGGATAAGCTGGTGAAGGAATTCTGGCCGGGACCGATGACGCTGGTGCTGCCGCGCAAGGAATGCGTGCCGGATATTGTGACCAGCGGTCTGCCCACAGTTGCCTGCCGAGTGACGAGTCATGAGGTGATGCGTGCTGTTTCCCGTGCGCTGGGGCATCCTGTTGCTGCGCCGAGCGCTAACCGTTTCGGCCATATTTCCCCCACGAGTGCTCCGGCAGTGCTGAAGGAGCTGGGCGGTTCCATTCCCTTGGTCCTGGATGCCGGCGCCTGTTCCGAAGGCCTGGAGAGTACGATTCTGCAGCCCTGCCTGGATGAGAAGGGCAACCCCGCTGTGCGCGTGTTGCGTGAGGGGCCTGTGACCCGCGAGAAGCTTCGTAAAATCTGCAAGGTGGTGAAGCCGGGTAAGGGCAGTGATATTGAAGCAGCAACGCCGAATGCCCCAGGCATGCTGAAGAGTCACTATGCCCCCACCAAACCGCTTCTGCTGCACGACCCGAAGGAAACATTTTCTCCGCAGGAGGGGGTGCGTTATGGCCTGATTACCTATCAGGGTGATTCCCCGCTGGCTGCTCAGGATTGCTGGAACGAGGTGATGCCGCTTTCCCCCGGCAGCGGTCGCCTGGCCGAGGCCGCCGTGCGTCTCTTTGCTGTGATGCGTGCCATGGATGAATGCGAGGAGGTGGATGTGATTGTGGCTGAGGAGCTGCCCAAGATGGGGCTCGGTATGGCCATGATGGATCGTCTGAACCGTGCCGCCGCCCAGAGAGGAGAATAAGCACATGAAACTTGCCTTGCAGAAATTGACCGTAGGCATTGTACTGCGCGTGGTGCATGCGGCACTGGTGGAGCTGTATGCGCTGGATACCCGGGTGCGTGATGAATTCAACCGCATGCCGGAGGGTATGAGTTATGCGCTGCAAACCGGTTTTAATGCTCCCCAGCTCTTTGTTCAGTGGAAAGATGGCAAGCTGCACAACCTGAAGCACCTGGATAAGCCGGTGTGCGCGCTGCGCCTGAAATCCACAGGTATTTCTTTCCGTATGTTTACGGGGCAGATGGGCCTGGCACAGGCTTATGCCCAGCATGCTTTCAGCATGCAGGGTGAAATTGCAGACGTGATGAAGCTGGCCCGCCTGGTGAATCTGGTGGAGGGCTACCTCTTCCCGAAGTTTATCACGAAACACATTCTTACCGATATTCCCGCCTTGCAGGTGAACCCGCTGCGAGTATACGGGCGCGTACTCTGCGGGTTCCTGACTGGTCGCTATAGCTAATCATGAATAAATATTTCGAATTTCAGAATGTCGTCAAGCTGCTCTGCGGTGAATCCGCCCTGGAGCGTCTGGCCAATGAGCTGGAGCACCTGGGTGCCAAGGCTCCCATGCTTCTTTCTGATGCAGTGCTGGCTAAAATCGGCACCATGCAGCAGGTGGTGGATGCCATGGAGGCAGAGGGCTGCAAGCCAGCCTGCATTTATACGGATATTCCCGTGGACTCCTCTCTCAAGGTGGTGAATGAGATTGCTGCCCTGTACCGCAAGAGCGGCTGCGATGCTCTGGTGGCTGTGGGTGGCGGTTCGGTGATTGATACCGCAAAGGGGGTGCGTCTGGTGCTTTCTCAGAATGCCGATGATATCCTGGCCATTGGCGGGGTGGAGAACCTGGTGCGCGGTCAGTTCATTCCTTTTGTGGTGGTGCCCACGACTTCCGGCACTGGCTCTGAATGCACTGGTGTGGCCGTTATCCGCAATGATGAGAACGGGGTGAAGATGGAGTTCCTTTCTCCCTTTGTTCAGCCGGATGCTGCGGTGATTGATCCTCGCATGACCCTGGGGCTGCCGCCCAAGGCTACGGCCAGCACCGGTTTTGATGCCATGGTGCATGCCATCGAGGCCTGCACCTGTCTGCAGGCGAATCCCATGAGTACGGCCTACGGTACCACGGCTATCAAGCTCATCTGCGAGAACGTGGAGGAAGCCACCCGCAACGGCAGTAACAAGAAAGCCCGTTACGCCATGGCCGTGGCTTCCACTATGGCTGGTGTTGCTTTTTCCAACAGCATGGTGGGCGCTGTGCATGCCATTGGTCACGCTTTGGGTGGTGTGTGCCATGTGCCGCACGCCGTGGCCATGACTATTCTCCTGCCGCATGTGATGCGCTACAACCTGGAACGCTGCACGGAATCCTATGCCACGCTGCTTCCCTGGCTGGTGGGTATGGATGCCGCCATGGCCACCCCGGCGGATAAGCGCGCCGAGGCTGCTATTGATGCCGTGGTGCAGCTGGGCCGCCGCCTGAATGCTGCCTGTGGTCTGCCTCTCACTCTCCGCGAGGCTGGTGTGAAGCAGGAAGACTTTGCCAAAGTTGCCGAATTTGCGGTGAATGATGGTGCGCTCATCGTCAATCCGCGTGCTGCCGATGAATCTCAGGTAATTGAAATTCTTAACGCTGCTTATTGATATGCATGAAATTGTAGAAACACAACGTAAGTTCTTCCTTACCCACGTTACCCGGGATATAGATTTCCGCCTCCGGGCACTCAAGAGCCTGCAGAAGACGATTCGCGAGTGGGAACCTCGTATTTGCGAGGCTTTGCATGCGGACCTGGGCAAGAGCGCAGCTGAGGGCTACATGTGCGAAATCGGCCTGGTGCTGGGCAGCTTGCGCGATACATTGAAGAATCTTCGCAAGTGGAGCAAGCCTCGCCGCGTGTCGGCTTCCCTGGCTCATTTTCCGAGCAGCTGCCGTGTTGAAGCTCAGCCGTATGGTGTGACTCTTATCATGAGTCCATGGAATTACCCCGTGCTGCTGTGTCTGGACCCATTGATTGCGGCACTTTCTGCCGGTAACTGCTGCGTGGTGAAGCCTTCTTCCACCACGCCAGCTACCTCTGGTGTGCTGGCTGATATGCTGGGCAGTATTTTCCCACCGGAGTATGTGAAGGTGGTGCTGGGTGGACGCGAGAATTGCAATGCCTTGCTGGAAGAGAAGTTTGATTATATCTTCTTTACTGGAAGCCCGAGTGTGGGGCACGGCATCATGGAGGCTGCCGCGCGGAATCTGACCCCGGTGACTCTCGAACTGGGTGGCAAGAGCCCGTGTATTGTGGACCAGACTGCTAACCTGAAAGTGGCGGCACGCCGTGTGGCCTTTGGTAAGATTCTGAATGCCGGTCAGACTTGTGTGGCACCGGATTACCTTTTGATACACCGCAGCTGCAAGGATACCTTCATTACGGAGTTCCGCGAGGCGGTGATTGAGATGCTGGGTGAGCATCCGGTGCGGAATGAGCAACTGACCCATATCATTAACCGCCGCCATTTTGACCGCCTTATGGGGCTTATGGAGGATGCAACGCCGGTGGTTGGTGGTCAGGGTGTGGAGGACACGCTGCGTATCGAGCCGACTCTGCTGGATAATGTGACACCCGCTTCCGCTTGTATGAAAGAAGAAATCTTCGGGCCGCTTCTGCCTGTGCTTTGCTGGGATAAGTGGGAAGAGGTGGAAGCCTTTGTGCTTTCCCGTCCTCGTCCTCTGGCCTCGTATTATTTTACCACAGATAAGAGTGCGGAAAAGCGTTTTGTGGAGCATCTATCCTTTGGTGGCGGCTGTGTGAATGATACCATTGTGCATCTGGCGGTGCATGGCATGCCTTTTGGCGGTATTGGTGACAGCGGCATGGGCTCATACCACGGCAAGACCGGGTTTGATACGTTTACTCACTACAAATCCATCCTGAAAAAGGCAAACTGGCTTGACCTCCCCTTCCGCTATCAGCCGTATAATAAGCTTAAGAGCAGCTTGCTGCGTATGTTCTTGCGATGAATGTGTTGACGCAGGAAGAGCAGGCTCGCCTGGCTGCAGTCATACGGCCGGGTGAGCAGGTGCTCTGGCAGGGGAAGGGGACTACTGCGCCTTCGGCTCGGGAGGGGTTCTGGGGGCGCTTGTTCCGCAGGAATGAGGTGCCGGTAGCCTCTGCAGTCTATGCCATTACTGCCAGACGTGTTCTGGCGTTGTCCCCGCAGGGGGAGGTGCAGGAGTGGTTTCTCATGCTGGGGCTGATTCAGAGCGTCAATGAACAGCCGGATGGCTCCGGCAATATTGTATTCGATTATGAGGAACGCCAGGGCGTCAAGGTGCCCCGAGGAATAATCGGGGTGGAAAAGGTCTCCCATGTCCGCAATATATTGGCGGACGCCATTGACGCAGCTTACAATGCTTCTCCCTGGTCTGTTTGAATGAAACAACTCTGTTTGCTTTGTTTGGCATCAGGCTTTTCGGAGCCTGGATTTGCTCCATTGTCCGTGTGAATGGCAAAATTGTTATTTATGTGAAAAAAACCAGTTGCCATACATCAATTTTTGGAGTATACTTAAAGCACATGGTTGAGAATATTCTGTACATTGTTGCAGCCTACCTGATTGGTTCTGTTCCGTTTGGTTATATTGCCGGGCGTCTGAATGGTATTGATTTGCGGGAGCATGGTTCACGTAATATCGGAGCTACCAATGCGGTGCGTGTCCTGGGGAAGGGATGGGGTATACCGGTATTCATTATGGATTTTCTGAAGGGCTTTGCCCCTCTGTTATACATGAAATGCCATCTTGGAGGTGATTTGTCTGCCTTCACGCCTGCCCAGATGGGCTGGTTCCTTGGCGTTATGTTTGCCTTGATTCTGGGGCACACCTTTACCTGCTTCCTCAAGTTCAAGGGGGGTAAGGGAGTGGCGACCACGGGTGGCTGTTTGTTTGCCTTGTCTCCGTGGGTGGGTGCCAGCGCATTGCTGTTCTGGCTGGTCAGTATGGTGCTTACCCGTTATGTTTCCTTCTCCAGTATTATGGCAGGCGTGGGTATGATTGTGGCCGCCGCGATTGAGCTTGCCGTGTGCGATGGAGTCTGCTCTGTAGCGGATGGCATGGTGTTGGGCTTGCTGGCTGTGATTCTTATTCTGGTGACGGTGAAGCACCGTACCAACATTGTGCGCATCATGAATGGCACGGAACCCAAGGCTTTTGCTTCCAAAAAATAAACTTTCTGATATGATGGAACGGACTTTCAAAAAGACTGCTGTTATTGGGGCTGGCGCCTGGGGCACAGCTCTTGCCTTTACTGCTGCGCAGGATGGTAGTGAGGTGGTGCTCTGGACTTACAAGGAGGAAGAAGCTTCTCAGATTCGCGAGACTCGTATGAGTCTGGTCCCCATTAAAGGAGCGCGTCCACTGCCGGAGAATGTGAAGGTGACCAGCGATTGGGCGGATGTAGCCGGCTCTCAGTTGGTGATTGTGGTGGTGCCCAGTGTGGTGATGCGCGGTGTAGCTCAGAGCCTGGCAGATGTCGGCCTGGCAGAGGATGCTGTCATAGTCACCTGCTCCAAGGGGATTGAAAAGGATTCCAACCTGCTGATGAGTGAGATTATCTCCTCTTATGTCACGTATCCGGTAGGGGCTCTTTCCGGCCCCAATCATGCGGAGGATATAGTACAGGGCCTGCCCAGCCTGACGCTTATCGGCTTCGAGGATATCTCCATTGCCAAGGCTGTACAGAAGCGTCTCAGCACCGGTTTCCTGCGTATTTATACCAGCAGTGATGTGGTCGGTATGCAGATTGGCGGTGCTATCAAGAATGTGTTTGCACTGGCAAGTGGCATTTGCGCAGGCCTGGGGCTCGGGGATAATGCCCGTGCAGCGCTTTCTACCCGAGGTCTTGCGGAAATGACGCGACTGGGTATGGCTCGCGGCGGGCACATGGAAACCTTTATGGGGCTTTCCGGTATGGGAGACCTGGTGGTGACATGCTATTCTGACCACAGTCGGAATCTGACGGCGGGGCGCCTTCTTGCCAAGGGTATGCCGTTGGATGAATGCTTGAAGCAAATCGGGCAGGTGGTTGAAGGTGTCCCGAATACGCTCTCCACGTATCAGATGGCTCGTGCTCTTGGGGTTCGTACGCCGATTACGGATGCGATGTACGATATTCTGTACAATGGCAAGCACCCGAGTGAGGCCCTGCAGGAGCTGATGGTGCGTGACCTGCGTGAGGAGACTGTGAAGGATTGATACGTTTTCTCGTAGATTTTTCCGGCGGACTGCGTTCTCCATATATAGCGGAGATGATGACAGTCCGTCGTTTTCTTTTATAATCATCTGCTTATTTCATGACTGCGCCCCCGGAACATCTCTGGCTTGCCGAACTCTGGCAGGAATACCGCGACCGCTTGCTGCGGTTGCTGATGTTGCGTATGCCTTCTGTTTTGCAGCGGCGCTTGAGCGTGGATGATCTTCTGCAGGAAACGTACATGGCATGCGGCAGACGTGTGGATTTTCTGAAAACGGAGCCGGATGTGCCCATGTATGTGAAGCTTCGCCGCATTGCCTTGCAGACGCTTGCTGATGCGGAGCGCCACCATCTGGCTGCAGCTAAGCGTGATGTGATGAAAGAAATGAGCCCCGAGGACGATTTGGCGGTGGCAGATGCCTGGGCTCATTTTGCAGATACGATTTCAAGTCCCCGCACGCATTTGGAACGTCTGGAGCGGCAGGCCATGGCCCGCCGGGTGTTGGCTCAGCTTTCGGTGCATGACCGTGAGATTCTGGAACTACGCCATTTCGAGGAAATGGGTAATGCTGAATGCGCTGCTGTGCTGGGGATTGAGCAGAAAGCGGCCAGTATCCGCTATGTGCGAGCATTGAAAAGGTTCCGCGAATTGGTGGTTAATGAGAATCCCTATGCCTGATACACCGGATAAAGAGGAAGAGCTTGCCTTGCTGGTAGAGGAATACCTGGAAGCATTGCGCTGTGGCAAGGCTCCTGCGCTGGAGGCTTATGTGTCAGAGCATCCCGAGCATGCAGCGGAATTGCTGGATTTGCTTAAAGGAATGGTCGATATGGAGTCGCTTAGCGTTTCCAATCACAGCTCTGCGGTGCACGCTTCTGCCCGGTATCCGGAATCATTGGGCGGTTATCGTCTTCTGGAGCGTATTGGCGCTGGTGGTATGGGAACAGTGTTCCGGGCTTTGCAGGAATCGTTGAATCGTGAGGTGGCGGTTAAGATCCTTTCTCCTGCCTGGAATGCGGATGAACGTCATTGTGAGGCATTTGAGAATGAATCCCGCGTGATTGCCGGCTTGCACCATACCAATATTGTGGAAGTGTTTGGTGCCGGCCAGGAGGGGGATTACCGATATTACGTGATGAGTCTGGTGAACGGGCAGGGGATTATTCCTGCATCTATTCGCAAGGCTTATCCAGGTGTGCCGTATGAGGTGGCTGTTGCCAAAGTGGGGCTGCAGGCGGCTCAGGCTTTGGCTTATGCTCATTCCTGCGGGGTATTACATCGTGATGTGAAACCTGGTAACTTGCTGCTGGATGCAGATGGAGTGCTGCGCGTGGGCGATTTTGGCTTGGCCACGGTTTTAAATAACGGTGAAACGGCTCCTCTGGTGACGCAGAGCCATGATGGAACCTTGCGCTACATGCCGCCAGAGCGGCTGATGAAAGGAGAAAATTCCTTTGCAGGGGATCAGTACAGCCTGGGCGTGACACTTTACGAGTTGATTTGCAACAGACCGGCATTTCGGGAATCGGAACCGGGTAAGTTGATTCATCGCATCGTTTCGCAACCGCTCAGTACCCTGCGAGGAGAAGGGGAACTGGGGGCAATTATTAACAAGAGTATCAGTTTCTCCCCTGCGGACCGATATGCCAGCATGGCTGACATGGTGGCGGATTTGCGCCGTTTCCTGAATGGAGAGCCGGTAAAAGCCAGGCCCGCATCCTGGTGCCGCCGCTATGCAATGTGGCTGCGCCGCCACCCAGCGGTAGCGGCATGGAGTCATGCTGCTGCATTGCTGGTGTTTTTGCTGTTCTGCAGTATTTTGTGGGGGTATGCAGGTGAAAATAAGCAGCGCAGGATGGCTGAGCGCAATGCCGCCATTGCCGATACCGCCTTGCAGGAGATTTTTGCCAGTATGGCTGACCGTGATGCCGGGGATGATACGCTATGGCGTCCTACGAAGGCAGATACTCAGCTGCTGCAGCAGCTCATGCCGTATTATGAGGAAATTGCTATGGTGGCAGATAATAAAGGGAATAAAATGGCAGAAGCTTGTCAGACTTTGGCCATTATTGCACTGCAGACCAAAGATTACGTTACCGCAGAGCAGTATTTCTCCCGCGCTTTGAGTTTGTCTCCTGATTTATCGGCAGCCTATTTCCGTAATCTTAATGGACTGTGTTCTGCCCTTTATGAACAGAAACGCGGCAAAGATGCCGATAAGTTGCTTAAAGATGCAGTGGCGCAAGCTGGGCTGGTAAAGGACATTGATGCAAGGTTGGAGCTCATTCGCTCCCTTCAATCGCTCAGTCAGGGCGCCCCATTCAGCATGCGCTGGCAACCGGGCGGGGCGCGTCGTCCCGGTATGACTGGACGTGCTCGCCCGCATCGGGAGTGGCATGTGGAGCGTTCATCTCGCCAGAACCGTCCGGACCGCAAGGGACGTTCGGTTCGTGCTCGGCTCCAGGCGCGTCGCGAATATCAGGAACAGGCTATTGAGCTGATGCTTGGGATTTTAGCGGAGAATTCAGAGCTGGAGAAAGTGCAGGTGCGGCGTATAGAGCTGTTGATGAATTTGCAACGTAAAAATATGCAGCGCCGCCTGCTGGCTGAGAATCAGACTGTGGAAGAGCTGCTGGATGAACTGTTATTGAAATACCCGGAGAATACGCTCATTCAGCGTTCTTATGTGCAGTGGGCTGTTCGCCCCTTTACTAAGCAGCAGCTTCCCATTTTGGAACGCGCTGCTCGTTTTGCTCGCTCTTTGCTGGCTGATGATCCGGGGAGCACCGAAGTCCTCATGCTCTATCTTTCGGTGCGCGATCGATTGGCAGCTGCGCTCGCGGCTGCTGGTCAGGGAGACCGTGCGCGCAGGGAGAAGGAAATGACCCTGGGTGTTATCTCTCTTATCACCACCCGTTCGGATTATTCTCCCGAAATGCGGGAACGTCTGGCCGTCCTTGTGTCTGTGCAACCCAAGGCCGGAATTTCCCGTGAGATGCAAGAAGAGGAAATTTCTCTTCTGCTGGATAGTCTGGACGAGAAACGCATGAAAGAGGTGCGTGAGCGTATTAAGAATATTCGCTCCCGTCGTCCTCGCCCGAATCGGGGTAGGCGCATGTTGCCTGAACGACCGGAATCACCTTAGATTCGGCTACATGGAATACTAAATCGCTATCAAAGTACAACAATCTGCCTCGCTTTACATAAAAAAGCGGGGTCTTTATATTCCTGCATCAGTCATGCAGAAATCTCAAAAATATTTT
>DEPT01000033.1 GCA_002358905.1 Akkermansiaceae bacterium UBA3385 | reverse complement strand
GCATTTAAACTTGCAATTCACCATAGAATCTCTGTCTATTCTACATGGGGAATGAAACAAAACAGAAGACAGGATGAGAATTTTGGGGCATAAGTATTGATTTCCTCTGGCGTTAAGGACTTCATCTATCGAGCTCCCTACCTGTCCTGCCCCGCATCCAGCACACATTAATCATTACTCTCTATTCATTTATCGCTATTAACACCTCCGCCCAGGTCTTGACTTTAGTTTATCTCCTGGTGTACAATGCACGCCACATGTTACCCATTGAGCAAATACGTGGAGAAATTCTGGAAGCTGTGCGGCAGCCTGGCTTCTGCGTGTTGCTCAGCGCCCCCACTGGCAGCGGCAAGTCCACAAGGGTTCCGGGCATGCTGATGGAAGCTGGCTGGGGAGAACACGGAACCATTCTTGTGGTGCAGCCCCGCCGCCTTGCAGCCCGTCTGCTGGCGGGCTATGTCGCCCGCCAATATCCCTGCCAGACAGGGCAGGAAGTGGGCTACACTGTGCGCTTCGATTCTCGCCGCAGCGCCGCTACGCGCATTTTGTTTGTAACAGACGGCATTCTGGAACGAAAACTAACAGAGGCCCCAGAACTTCCAGGCGTGTCTGCCGTTATTTTCGATGAAGTACACGAACGGCGGCTAAGTGGCGATTTATGCCTGGCCCGCGTGCTGGAGCTGCAGCGCCAGCTGCGGCCGGAGCTAGGCGTGTTCGTTATGTCTGCCACGCTGGAGCTGGACAAACTACAGCACTACCTGCCCCAGGCCACAGTACTGCGAGCGGAAGGTCGATTATTTCCTGTGGAAGTCAGCTACATGCCACCAGTTCCAGTCCGCAACAAGTTCGGCTACATGCAGCCGCCCCCGGTGTGGGAGCAGTGTGCCACTGCCGTGCGACAGCTGACAGAACAACCGGACAGTGGAGATATTCTTGTCTTCCTGCCCGGGGCATACGAAATCCGCCGCACTGTGGAGATTCTGGAAAACGTGAGCTGGATGCGCGGCAGAGATGTCTTTGCCCTGCATGGTCAGCTTTCGCCGGAAGCACAGGCTCGCGCCGTGGAATGCGGCAACAGGCCACGGGTCATCGTTTCCACAAACATTGCAGAAACCTCGCTCACCATTGAAGGCGTGCGCTCAGTGGTCGATAGCGGAACAGCCCGCGAAGCCCGATGGGATCCACTGCGAGGGCTTTCAACCCTGCACGTAACCCCCATTTCCCAAGCACAGGCAGAGCAGCGCACTGGCCGAGCAGGACGCCTCGGCCCTGGGCGCTGCATCCGACTGTGGAGCGAAGCGGAACACCGGCGAAGAGCCCCCTTCCCTGCACCTGAAGTACACCGTGCAGATATCTCCCAGGCCTTCCTTAACCTGCTGGCGTGGGGATGTCGAGGACTGGTCGATATACGCCGTTTTCCCTGGCCGGATGCCCCCACCGAAGCAGAAACAACACGAGCCTGGCAGCTGTTGGAAGAATTGGGCGCGGCAGATTCCAACGGCATCACCCCCACCGGGCAACAGATGCTGCAATATCCCCTGCCCCCGGTGCTGGCACGCTTGCTTGTTGCCGGAGACACGTTCGGCTGCACTACAGAAATGGTGGCCATTGCTGCACTGTTGCAGGGAGAAAGCATTGCCCTTTCCACCGGGTTAAGCAACACCCTGCATCACGAAGAAGACTACACCGATTTCCAGGCCGAATGGCGGGCTCTGCAAACCGCAGCCAGCCTGAACTACAACCCGCAGGAATGCAGCAAACTGGGTATCATGGCCCGCGCCGCGCGTGAAATAACCCAGGCATTCCGGCAAATGCAGAAACACCCCGGCCAGGAACCGGACTTCTCGGCTCACAGACAAGGCATCGTTCGCAGTCTGCTGGGCAGTTTCCCCACACACGTTGCCGCACGGAACAATACCGCTACCACCACAGCCCGACTCTGCAACCGCCGTGGCGGCAACATTGCAGCAGACTCCGTCGCTCGCAATGCTGACCTCTTCCTTGCTGCGGAAATAACGGAAGTAGGCGGCAAAGCCGTGGAAACCCGGCTGAATCGCTGCACTATTATTACTGCGGAGGAACTCAGCACCCGGGAGGACAACATCGCCGTGTACGACCCGGCCCGCAAACGAGTTCTAAACCACAGGCGGCTGTTGTACCGAGATCTGGTGCTGCAGGAACAAGAAACAGGAGATGCCGCACCCGATGCCGCCGCCCCCCTTCTGGCGGAACAAGTCCTGCGTGGTAACCTGCGGCTGGACGGCTGGGATGGTCACGTACACCAATGGATTAACCGCCTCACCTGCCTCCGCCAGGCCATGCCGGAGCTGGAGCTGCCGGAGTTCGGCGAGGAAGATCGACTGGTTGCCATCACCATGCTCTGCGAAGGCGCAGTCAGCTACAAGGAAATCCAGAATCGTCCGGTTCTTCCCATTCTGGGAGAATGGCTTTCCCCCTGGCAGCGCGAATGCCTTAACCTGCACGCGCCAAAATCAATCAAGCTCCCCAATGGCAGAGAAGTCAAGCTCCTGTACCGGGAGGACGGCACCCCCACCTTCGGCCTGAAATGCCAGCTGCTCTTCGGCGTACCACACACACCCACCATTGCCACCGGCCGGGTCAAGTGCCTGGTGGAAATTCTGGCGCCGAACCAACGCCCCTATCAAATCACCGCCGACCTGGCCTCATTCTGGAAAAACGGTTACCCCCAGATGAAAAAAGACCTTGCAGGTCGTTATCCGCGGCACGATTGGCCCACCACCGCCCCCGATGCCTGACTGGCAGCGGCAAAAGCTATGGCTGGGCATGCTCAATTCTGAGTGGGAAAAGCAGCTTCCCACTCAGCGGAGGAATACAACAAGCAGCCTCCCGGATACAGGGGATGTATATGATCTTTCAGAAAATGGGAGCTGAGGGATTCATGATATACCACGGCTCTGAGTATATTTGTAGGATCAATGTAGATAGCGCCCATTTGCGAACTGAAGTCTTTGAGTTGTTGGGCATATTGAGACATCAGATATTCTTTCTCCGCGCGAGATATCGGAGGAATCGGGTCTCCCGGAATGGAACACCATGGTGCTATAAAAACAAAACGAGCCGCAGGATTATGAGATAAACAAGCCTGCACTATGCACGAGATATTCTCAATGTATTCTTCTGCTGTTACAGCTCCTTTATCGGCATCCCGATACCTCACATCATTCGTACCGAGAGCAATGACATAAACATCACAATTCTTCACATGAGGAATACTTCTTTCCAAAGTACTTTTGCTGGTTGCCCCTCCATGGGCAAGATTAGCCACGTCCAGATGAGGAAAAGCAGCAACAAGAGGAAGATACCAGGGGAAACCTCCGTTATCAGAACCGGCAGTAATACTATCGCCCAAGAAGCAGACGCTCTTGCTTTCCTGCAATATACGCCCAAGCGGATTTTTCTGAATCTGCTTCGGAGTAATTGTAATAGAAGCTTGATAGTTTCCTGCATGAAGCGCAGATATAGTAGAGTCTGCCCATGACAGAAGCCCCGACACTTCCCAGCCCGGAACCGCTGCAACCATGGTTGCCATCAAGACAACCACATCGCCAAAGAAATGCTTTAATCTTTTCCCAAAGGACATGTCACCAACGCCTTACGATTTAAATCTCCGTTTCAGCGAGCGCAACAAGGATTTAAGTCTGTTGGCAGCATCACTATAGCGCAATGTGTGGAACAGCCGCTCCACAGCACTATACTCGCGATTATTATCTTTCAGCTTACATGAGAAGAATTCCTTAACATTAGGCTTGAGCCACTCAGAACCATCCACACAAACGCGATTACGCAATTGCGCGTAAGTAATACACTTATGCTCAGGAATACAGCCAAGAGTGAGGAAAGCGTGGCCATTGTGGCAGTGCGGTAAACTACATTTGCAACCAACCGGCGTAAAATCAATAGGAGTTTCTGGATTGTCAAAAATTTGTTGTGTTTTGAAATGGCTATAGCATTGTCTCATAATGCCGGTCCCTAAATCCAACACGAAAGACCAATCGCCGGCATAACAAAATTCTTTACGTTTTTGTCCAAATATTGTTTTCTTATATTCAAACATATCAGAGTCAAACACACCCCACGTGCGGAAATATTCCTCATGCGGCAAATCTGTCAAAATTGGATTATCACGCGTTGGCGCCACCTCATTTCTGGCGATTGTTATCTGACATACAGCGCCCACTTCTTCAATGGCTTTCGCTTTAATCTCGTCAATATAAGGAATAGATTCATCATTTGGAGTCAGTTCAAGCGTAAACGAACATCCAGCATCGCGCATTTTTCTGATATTAGAGAAAAACAAATCAAAAAGATTTTTCTTTTTCAATTCCAGATAATGATACGAGAACTTGAAAAACAGACGGGACAAAAGCTCCGGTGGGAACTGGGTGATTTCGTCAAAACGTCTACTCACAGTTCCATTTGTCACCACCATGACATAATGACCATTTTCGAGTAAAACGCGTATGTAGTCTGTAATTTGCGGAGGCAACAAAGTTTCACCTCCACCACACATATTAATAAGGCAAGTTCCCCCAAGACGTTCCTTACTAAGTGCCTTTTTGACTATTTCTGGAGCGTACTTAAATTCAGGAAGTTTATTTTTGAAAAGCCCGGTGTGATATATATAACAGTAGTGACAATGCAGAGTACAAGTTGTAACCGGCACGTATAGATCAATAAATCTTTTTAATTTTTCACACATGTTACGATTCAGTTTTATGAAGAAAGCCTATAAACATATTTCTCTCTTGCTTCGTTGTGTACACAGAGAAAATAGTGACCATATACACCACTATAAACAGCAATATTTTAGTAGCAAAAGTCGTCCAGGTTGGCACATTAAAAACCTCATTGAGCCCCCATGCTGACAAGGCAAGAACAGGAAGCCACAGCCATGCCCTCTGAAGAGATTGAGTAAAAAATCGCGGTATTTCTAATCCGAGACGCTTCCAATAAAACCAATTCATGAAAAGTCCTTGACCAAGAACTATTGAAATAGAAGTACCGACAGCCAAACCTTTACAGCCCCAGTACAAGGAAAGAACAAATCCCAAAATTAATGAAAGGAAGCTGGAAACAGCTAATACAGTAACTCTATATTTCATGACGTTACGAGCCTGAAGAATCTGCCATCCCAAGGCCTGAAGCAACAGAAAACCGTATGGAATCAGAATGGCAATAGTCACAAACCAGCAATCGTTAGTGCGGTTGCCTAAAGAATCGCCAATCCACAAATGGAAAAATTCCTGACCGAAGAAAATAATACCTAAATAAACAACAGCAAGAATGATAAGCTGCGCTCTACCTACGCGAATCATCAAATCCGTCTGCAGCGCATTGCTGGCACCATTCACAATCATGCCTACAACTCTGGGCAGGAAAAGACCGGCAATACAGCCAGAAAGCGTAAAAAAGTGTTGAAAAATAGATAATCCGTATGAATAGACAGTAATTTCCTCGGCCCCTTGTGTAATACCGATAATGAATCCACCGGAACCGGTGTTCATAATATTAATGAGTCGATCCAAGAACATCCATGCGGAAAAGGCAAAGAGAGTCCGGCAAAGAGGCCAATCCCAGCCTCGCCAGGACATCCGCGCTTTCAAAACGCCAAAACAATAGTAAACATTCCATATCAAACCTAACAAGCCAAACGATATGGAAAAAACAGTCAATCCAATTGAGCGGAAGCCATATATAAGAAGAACGACAGTGCCCACTATCTGCAACATAGAAGAAGCAACCCCAAAAATACCTGGAATCGTAAACTTCTGGCGGGATTCCGCAATGCCGCCTAAACTTCTGGTAGGGAACAATAAGGCACAATTGAACAGCGTTAACAAATAGAGAATACGGCAAATCCGCAATTCCTCCGGATTGAATTTCGGGAAAATTTCACCAAGGAAAGGAAATATACATAACCCCGCAGCCAATACAAATACTCCGACAATGGAAAAAAGCGCTGCCATCTGGCCCAGATGATGAGCCTCGCCTTCAGTATCTCCCTTAGCCTGATATTCGCTAAGAAATTTTGTAGCAGAAGCAGTAAGTCCGAAGTCGCACATAGCAAGCCAACTAATGATGGTTCCGGCCACCATGTACACGCCATATTCACTTGGCCCTAGTTGTTTCAAGATAAAAGGTGACAAGAAAAAACCCACACTGAAACGAAGGCCTAAGCCAATATAATTCAATAAGATGCCTGCTTTTATCTGCGTCATTGATACCTAGCCCCCGGCCTACTGCCGCCAGCGCGGTTATTTTATTACGGCTCAAGTTGTATGTCAAGCACATAAGAGAGATTTGAACGAGCTTCCACAAGCAACAATTTGCACTTGACTAAATACTATACCCGTACAAGTTTTTGAATCATCAGCAGCGAAATAAGTCCATTATGTATGGACCAAGAAATCATACACAACACAGAAGAGTCAGTTAAACATTGGCTTTGCGACCCGCAGCGCCGTAAATGCTGCAAAATTGCCCTCATAGCTGCAAATACGGCCATGCTCATGAGCGTGACTTTTGGTGTGACTATGCTGTGGATGCTTGAACTGCGCAGACTCACAAAAGAGCAAGGATAATAAAATTCCCCTCTCACGCGCCATACGGCGCGTTTTTATTATTCATGAGCAGTCCACCCCCTTATCCTCCCTCACACGCATCACACAGCGCGTTTTCATCCCGCTTTCCACCCACGAGCACCGACCTCATTGTCGGGGCACGGGACTTTAGTCCCGAAAACATAACCAGAGAGGGACTGAAGTCCCTCGCTCCGAAAGATTCCGCAGAACTTTCGTTCTGCGGGCTTCATTAATCCCTTGTCTCGGCGTAGCTGCGCAGCAGCGAAGACGGATGGCAGCTATCTACCCTGCCTCGGCGTAGCCCCGACACGGGGCGAAGACGGAAGTCCCAACACTGAGTGGCCTCTTGCTTCCCTATGAATGGCGCTTTATTCTTCACTCTACCATCGGGAAAACGAAATCCAGCCTGCGGCTGGACGAAATCCTGCTCCGCAGGTCTAAATCCTCACTCCGTTCG
>DEPT01000062.1:17862-18005 GCA_002358905.1 Akkermansiaceae bacterium UBA3385 | reverse complement strand
ATATGATAACGAACACCGGGAAGGTCCTTCACACGACCACCACGCACAAGCACGATGGAGTGCTCCTGCAGGTTGTGGCCTTCACCGCCGATGTAGGCGATTACTTCTTCACCGTTGGTAAGGCGAACCTTAGCAACTTTACG
>DEPT01000062.1:0-17794 GCA_002358905.1 Akkermansiaceae bacterium UBA3385 | reverse complement strand
CGGGTCATCACCTGCAGGCAAACGCCGCGGCGCTGCGGGCAGCTGTGAAGAGCGCGAGACTTCGACTTCTCTTCCGGTACTGTACGTCCCTTGCGGACGAGCTGATTAATAGTCGGCATGTTACTTATTTATGATTTTGTTTTTCAAGGTTTTACGGCTTGTGTCACCTATCCCTCATCCCTTGAGGAACACAGCTTTTCACTTCACCGGTTTACCCGATAGTGACCAGTGGACAGTACATCCCTGTACAGTCCGCGGGTCGGAGTATTCTACTCTAAATTTCCCACATTGCAAGCCTTTTCTGTGAATTTTCAACGAATTTTCGAATTTTTTCCACCCTGAAAATACCCCATCTGCCACAGGTTCCCGAATTCAGAAAAAATTCATTATTTTGCTGAACATGACAGAGAAATTTCCTCATCTCCACCCCCGCAGGAGACAGAAAAGGGGCCGTTTGCGGGTGAGCAAACAGCCCCGGAACAGACAACCCCGGCAGTATCAAAGCCAGGAATTCAGTCATTTCACCCATTGGAATGGCACCCAACCCCGCAGGAAAGCGGGTCATTTACGCCTGGCAAGCTTGCGGAAAACGGCCAGCAGCCCTACCAGCCAGACCAGTTTCACCCCCAGCACCAGGTGCAGAGTCGCGAGCGTTTCCGCATTCCACGAAGTATCCTTGAACCACAAGTCCACATGCGATATTTCCACAGGAAACAGCGGCAGAAACGACCAGAGATTCACCGGCATTTCCCCGGGCAGCAGCAGAATACCCGACTTCATCGCATATATAAACTGCAGCCCCAGCAGCGCCACAAAAAGAGCGAGCCTGAACCGCCGCACCAGAGAACACACCAGCACCACCGCCAGCAGACACACCAGCACAGCCACCCAGAGTTCCGCCAGCAACAGCAGCAGATCACCCAACCCGAGAGCCGGAATGGGCGGGAATGCCTCCGTCTCGCGGAACTGACGAACCAACCACTGGAACCCCACCAGCGGCACCAGCGCAGCACCGCAGATAAACCCGGAAACCGCCAGCCACCACGCACCACCGCTCACGCCAGGCTGCAGAATCAAACCCGGCAAGCCAGGTTTCCGCAAAGGCGCAGTCACCACCGGGCGCAGCGCATCCCAGAGCGCCACCAGCAGCACCAACCCGGCAGCCGCCACATAGGCACACAGCATAACAGGGAAATCCTGCTGAGCACCAAACATCAGGCTCGCGCCGTAAACCACCAGCCCCAGCAAGCTGCTCAGGCGCAACGCAGCCGAGCAATTCTCAGCCGGGTGCGCAAACAAGCGCCGGGCCTCAGCCAGCAGCACCACTGTCAGCACCGCGCTGGCAGCCAACAGCCACAAAAGACAGCTCCACTGCCCCTCTGTAACCTGTAACTCGAGGAACGGCAATATCGCCAGATATTGCAGCACCAGAAACCCCACCAACAGCCGGGTAACCGCACCAGCCCCTGCAGTAGCCTGGGCCAGCGCCACCAGCACAGAGGCCACAAGCACCATACAAGAAACAAAAGAGCAGAACTTCTCCCAATGCCGGGCAGCTCCTGCCCCATCATCCGGCACACTCAGCGCCACCGAAGGCAGCAACAGCAAAGCCAGCAGCACCACCTGCACCATGGCCGAAGCCCAGGTACCCCGCACCAGCTGCCACGAACTCAGCGGTGTCAGCCGCATAAAATTCGCCCCGGCGCGCACATCCGCAGCCACTGTCATCGATACTCGCGCCGGCACCACCGCACACAGCAACATCGCCGCGAAAACATAAGCACCCTCCGACTGCCGCAGCATCATCAGCGTGAACACCCCCAACAGCCCCAGCAACGCCAGCACATACAGCGGCGAACGCAGCATCTGCCGCAGGTCCTTCACCAGAGCCGGCGGCAACCAATCCGGAAAAATATCATTTTTCATGGTCATTCATCAAATTCATCACAGTTTCCTCTAAGGTCTCCTTGCAGCGCTCCACCCGGGTGAGCAGATGCGCCGCAGCCAGTGCACGCACCTGCAGCGCCAGTGCCTCACCATCCTCACCAGTATACTCAGCGCGCACACAACCAGGCGCCACCAGCTGCACCCGATGCCACACCGGCAGCTGCTCCAGCTCCTGCTGCAAGGCACCTGCCCCATCACCCGCCACAGCAAACTCATACACCAGCCCTTGCTGCTGCGGCTGCACCCCGGCACAAGCACCCTGGTGCACAATGCACCCCTTGTCCATCAGAATCACCGAATCACACATCTCCGCCAGCTCTGAAATGATATGCGAGGAAATCAGCAGCGTCTTACCCTGCTTCTGCAACTCCCGCACACAGTGCTTGAACTCCAGACGCGCACGCGGATCCAAACCTGCCGCCGGTTCATCCATCACCACCAGCTCCGGGTCCCCCACCAGCATACGCGCCAGATTCACCCGCTGCATCTCCCCCTTCGACAATTTATCAACCAGGCGCCCCTGCATACCAGCCACACCGCAGAACTCCAGCACCCGCTGCACCTCTGCCAGTCGCCGCGCCCCGCGCAACCCGAAAGCCCGCGCAAAGAAATCCACATAATCCCACACCGTTGTATGCGCCGGCGGGAACAAAGCATCCGGCATCCAACCCACGCGCCCGCGCAGCCGCACCGGGTTCTCCTCCACATCCACACCATCGAACACAATCTGCCCGGCATCCGCTGCATCCAGCCCCACCAGAATCCGCATCATCGTTGTTTTACCCGCACCATTCGCACCAATCACCCCCACCGACTGCCCCCGCTCCAGCTCAAACGATACATCACGCACCGCCTGAACCGCGCCAAACGCTCGTCGCAACCCGCGCACTGTCAACAAAGCATTTCCCATATCCGGCACTCTACCACACACGCAAGACAAAGGGAAGTACGAAATACGAGTTACGAGGTACGAAGTCATTCATCTCGCGGGCACCGCCCGCGAAATTCTCTCCACGAAGTGGAAATTCTCTCTGCTCGCAGAGCAGATAATCTACAAATCTATACACGCGCACGCGCGTATGCGCGCGTCTCCCCCTGCCCCAGTCCCCCTGAAAGAGCCCACGAGCGAAATTAACATGCAGGGATTTTGTGAATCGAAGCGCGGGACTTTAGTCCCGTAAATCAAAGCATGCGTAATCGGGACTGAAGTCCCGTTCCCCGAAAACCACAAGTCTCACGTCGCATCTCCCTTTCGGCTCAAAATGAGCCGGGTCCAGCCCCATTTTGAGCCGAAACAACCCTACACCACATCAAAAATACTCCCCTGGCTGTCGGAATTTCAGCCAAGGGAGCAGATTACTACCGAGGGAGGGATTGGGCTTGTGACTTATTAAAAATACAGCTTATGCCAGCGTAATAGGCTGGTAACGCTCCGAATTGAGCACCGAGAGCATAAAATCCGCCGGGGTTTTGCCGGAAAGCAGCTGCTCGAACATGCCGGGCTTGCAGCCACCCACCAGCATGGTGCCCTGCTGGTCGTAGCGCACCGGCACATTGCCGTAGTCGCGCTGCGCCACATTCCAGAACACCAGGCGGGGCATGGCATAGCCCGCGGCCTCATAGCGCTGGCGAATCATCTCATAGGCAGAGGGATTCCCGGCGCCCTCCACGCAGCTGTCGAACTGCATATCCGAAATGATGATGATACACTGCGGCATCTGCTCCGCCGGCAGAGCAGCCTGCACCGAGGCATCCAGCACCAGGCGGAACACCGCCTCCAGATTCGTGTTCATCCCCCAGTCCATGTCCAGCATATACTCCACCTTCTGCTTCAGCGGCCAGGCAGGGTCCACCTCCACCAGCTGCGGCGAGGCGGAGAAGGTAATCATCTTATCCTTGAAGATACCCGTGTTGCGCTCGGCCACATACAGACCCAGCGACATCGCCACATCGATGGGGTAAGGAATACCGCCCCAGGTCATGGAGCCGGAAACATCCACCACCGCCAGCCAGTTGGCACCTGCCGCCTCGCCGAAATAATCCGGCAGAGACCGCCACATATTATCCAGCTGCATGCACTCCGTGGCATCCGGGCTGCCGTAGCGGAACTTGTTCATGATATCGTAAGGATACAGCGTGCCCACATTCACCTTCACCTCCTCCACAGCGCAGTTCTCCACGCAGAGCTGCTTGTGCAGCGTTTCCACATAGGCCTTGTAGCGCTCGCCATCATTCCGCATGAAAGCCTTGCGGTACTTCAGCCCCGCATTGGAGGGCACAGCGCTGTAGCAGAAGGTATAATCGCGGCGGGTCAGGCGAGTCTCCAGCACATCAATCTGGCGGCGCAGGGCTGTGAGCACCTGCCGGTACTCCTTCTCGCTGAATCCCAGGGCACGGTACAAACGCTTTGCGAGCGCCCGCGTGGTGGCAGAGGACGTATTGCAGGAAGGCAGCCACTTGACCAACAGCGAAACCTGCGCCTTATCCCCCTGCTCTGCCAGGGCAGAGCGGTCGGCCCTCAGCTGCTCTGCCACCAGGGAAACCACCGCAGCATCCAGCTCGCGGCTCACCCCCAGCAGGCAGAACACATCATCCCAGCGGCCATAGAACGGCAGGTGCTGCAGCACACCACTGCGCACGAAAAGCTCCGTATCCAGCTCCGCCACCGTGCGAATACCCGCGCGGAACACATCGCGCTCGCCCTGCCCGCCGTTGCCGCGGATATCGCGCAGGTAGAACAAGCAGCGCAGCGTGCCCAGCTTATCCTCCAGATACGCAGCACGCACCGCCTGCGGCACCTGCGCGGGTGTCTTGCGCAGCGATGCCCCGCCCATGAATAAATCCAGCAGGGCAGATAATGTGGAGCGGCACGCGGTCATGCCGTTGGTGGTCTGTGTCGTGTTGTCGCACGCCTTCATGGCGGCGAATAAAGAGTTATCGGTCATGATGATATTGTAATGTTAATGGGTTGTATATTCTGGTAGTTACAGGCAAATCCGCTTTCTTCTGGAAATATCATCCGCCTATCTTACTGGCTCGGGCGCTGCTTCGCAGCAGGACCCTTCCGCTTGTTCGGTAGTAGGGTGCGAATCTCAGATGAGAAACAAATCGCCAAGACACCCGGGTGGTGTTGCCACCCGGAATTACATCTATTTAATAAACAGAGCCTTGTTACAGGATTTGATTGCTGTATGTGTCTTTCTGCTTCCTGGGGAATAGTGACAAGACTCCGTATATGTTCGCTGCTCTGCCACCTGAGCTACTACCCGCGTCTCCGAGGGTAGATGGGATTCGAACCCATGACCAGGCTTTGATTGCTGTTGAAGTCTTTGTTACCAGGGGGCTCTCCGACGCTTTCGCGGCAAGAGAGGTTAAGGGTTAGCGGGATAATGGGGAGTTGAATCAAGACTCATTGTTTTTGGCTCTACCACAGAGCTACGCCCAACCCATATGATAGGGTATGTTCGGGGTTGGGGAGGGATTCGAACCCTCAATCTCGGTATGAGTTGCTGTCTGAGTCTTTGTCTCTTGTATGGGGGGGGGCAGATAGCACAAGACACTCTGTGCCTGTCGCACAATGGTGCTGCTTGCGGATTCGGAATCCGATGCATGTTTTCTACGATTGCTGGAGGGGTGCCTTTCAGCCATCTGCCGTAGCGTGGTCAAGACTCACTGGGGTTCCTTAAGACCCGGGTGGATTTCTCCGCCCCGGTTCTGCCCGGCCACACGGGGTGACCAGTAAGAGGATATCTCTGAATTGCTGTTGGAATCTTTACACGCCGGTATAGGGATTGGGCAAGACTCGTCATCTATTCTGCTGCTCTACCATTTGAGCTACATCCGCCAGGTGCTATCTTTCGATAGCGCAGATGGTGGGATTCGAACCCACAACACGCATATCTTGCTGTAAGAGTCTTCGTTCCGCTCTGCTCATTGCACCCTCTGCACAAGAGTCCAATGCCCACAAAGCGCACATTCATTCAACACAAGTCTGCAGGTAGTTGTCAGGGAGTAATAGGGTATTTCCTTCCGCAATATCTCGTCCTCAAATCAAACGAATGCACGCAAAATGTAGCACACCTTCATCCATTGTCAAGTGCTTTTTGAAAATTTTTTCTCAATTTTTTGCAGAAAACATAAAAAATTAACCCCCGCCTGTTCAGCGGGGGTATGTATGGAGTCACACTTTTACCGTGAAAACGCGCTCTCCTACGCTCTGTGTTCTCACGAGTGCTGGTTCTGAAGTGCATTCAATATAACAAGAAATCTATCACTAAACAAGCAAAAAAATAATGTTAGATTTTTTCCATTTGCCAAACTGATATTTCATTGACTCCCTTAGGCAAAGGAGTAGAATAACAGAAGCGCGTATTACAACGCTACCCGATTTTATCTGAACACTCCCACCGGAGCCCCCAACCCCACCACATATGACCACAACCGCCACAATGGAACCGTCTCAATCCTCCCTTCGCAACGCAGCTCTGAACTACTGGACGCAGCATGATTTCTACGCCCCGGAAACAGTTGCTCTCGGCATCGACATCGGTATCGAGGGCATCGGCATAGCCGTGCGCAAGGGCACAGAGCTGCTCTACTGCAAAACCCTGCTTGTTGACCTGCCGGAGGCACAGGCTCTGGCTGCCCGCCGGGCATTCCGCGCCGCCCGCCATGCCCGCAAGAACCGCCGCACCCGCATGTGCCGCCTCAAAGCACTTTTCGAAAAACATGGGCTCCCCTGGGTGGATGATGACATCATGTCCCGCAGTGACCCCTTCAAACTCCGCCACCGCGCCATCACCAGCCAGCTTGCCTCGCGCGAGGCTCTTTCCATCTGCATCCGCTCCTGCGTGCTGCGCCGTGGCTACGATTACTTCGCCATGGACGATGATGCCACAGGCGAATACCCCTGGGGTGCAGAGCTGAACATCAAGGAGGCAGAGAAGTGGATTCGCTCCGCCTTTGTCGATGCCGATATGCGCAATTACCTCATCAGCATGGCTGATTCGCTGACAGAAAAGGAGGACAAACAGGAAAGCTGGAAAACGCTGGTAGAGGAACGCCACAGCAAGGCGGCCCAGGAGGGCATTCCCACCATGCTGGAGGCCTACGCACACAAGAAACTCAATGAACGCAAGGCCCGAGGCTTCAATTACCCCCGGGCTCATGTCCGCAGCCATCTGGAGGCCATCATCTCCCGTCACACGCACCTGTTACAAGATGCAGAGGGCTTCTGCGCAGCCCTTTTCTGCCCGAATGATACCCCGGAGAACAAGCAGAAGGCTATTTTCCTCTACAACCGCAAAACACCGGCAGAAGCAAGGCAGATTTTTGAGCGCAAGGTGAAGAACTGCCCCTACTGCGCCTGGCTCAACCTGCCAGCAGCCAAGTGTTGCACCACCGGTCAGCTTGAATACCGCCGCTGGGCATTGGTAGATTTCATTTCCGTGCGGAAATTTGAACTCAAGGCTGGCAAAATTCCCTATGGCAAAGTTACACTGCCGGAATGCGCGGTCAAGGCTCTGTTCACTGCCATGGAAACGGGCATCAGCAAATGGAGCGAGGCTAAAAAACTGATGGAGAATGCATTGAAAGCTAAGAAGCTCAGTCTTTGCACAGGCGACTGGAACAAGACTCAGTTCGAGCAACTGAAAGACATCGTCACCCCCACCATGGTGGCCCGCAAGGGACGGGCCGGCATGTCCGCCGCTGCCGCTCAGAAAATGTACGAATCCGCTACCCAGGGCGGCACCTGTTTTGCCCCGGAATCCATGGAGCAGTGGAAGCAGGACAGCGGGCTCTACATCTTCCGCAAAACCATGCCGACAGAAAGCGGCATCTATCCCCAGGTGCAGAGCCTGCTGGGAACCCGCAAGGCCGTTACCCGCAGAAACCCGGATGGCAGCCGGACCACTGCCGATGCACTCGTCACCCGGGGTATCCTTCAGCGAATCTTCGAGAAAGACATGGCTGGCGTGCTGGGGGATAAGAAGGTACCGGATTACTGCATCATCGAGACCATCAAGAACGCCGCAGCCAATAAAGACCAGGCGTCGGAAATAGAGAAGGAACAGAAAGCCAACCGAGAGCGACGCGAAAAACTGACCAGGGCCTATAACCGGGAGAACGCCAGCAATGCCGATTTCATGCGCATGCGCCTCTTTGCAGAGCAAGGCGGCTCCCCCACCACCCCGGCCACCTGCCCCTTCACCGGGCAGGAACTCAGGCCCGCCGATTTATTCTCCGGCGAGCTGGAGCTGGCGCACATCTATCCCGATGCCCGCGGCGGGCTCTACATGGTGGAGAACCTGGTGCTCACCACCCGCGCGGTCAATGCCGCCATGGGTCCCCGCACCCCCAGAGAAGCCGCCGCTGCTCACCTGCCCGGCTGGCTGGACTGGGCGGGAATGCTCAGCGTTACAAAGAAATTCAACTGGAACGACAAGAAACGTGGCCACTTCGCCCATGACACCGCCCAGTTCCCGGATTTCAACAATATCACCCGCACCGCCCAGCTCGCCCGCGAGCTCCGCACCGCACTCGCCGTCTGGCTCGGCATCAGCGGCGATGACGAGCAGATGCGCTGCCGCATCGGCAATCCCTGCGGCGTTTACACCGCAGCAGCCCGTCGCAGCTGGCTGCAGAATTACAAGAAAGACCGCTCCAACAACCTGCACCACCGCATGGATGCTGCAGTCATGTCCTGTCTCCCGCCGGAAGGGCTCAACGATATCCGCTACAAGGGCATCTTCGAAACCGAAAAAACACACAAGGGCGACCGCCGCCTGATGTGCATCCAGGGGCTTCCCCTGCCCGATTTCCAGAAGATGTGGAACGATGGCTCCACCTGCCCCATCGAGAAACCCAACAGCACCAGCAAACACAAATCCCTGGGCGACAGTACTTTCTGGGGAGTAGGTAATAACGGCATGACCCACCAGCGCACCCCTCTCACCGCCGATATCAAGCCTGCAGAACTTCGCTCCACGCTGGAGAAAATGGGCATTCCCGCCAAAGATATCCCCAGCGAAAAGGCTATCAACCAGTGGCTTATCGACTGCCAGGCGGCCACCAAGGCAGATGCCGACCTGCCCGTACCGGAGCTGCGGCTGCTCAATGGCACCCCCGTGCGCAGTATCTGGAAATTCGGCAGTAAGGGCAATGTGGATAAATCCCCCATCGGCTGGAATGGCCTCATCACCGAATCCGGCAAATTCCACCAGCTCCGCAGCCTCGCCGCCTCCAACGACCGCCTGGAACTCTGGCTCGGTTGGAATGCTAAGAAGAAATGCTGGGCTTATTATAAGCGAATCATCCCCACCAAGGCAGTGCTGGATGGCTTCAAGCGCATGGGCCTCCCCTGGCGCGGCACTAAGGGTGCCCCCCAGTACCTGCTCGATATTCTGACGAAAAACAAGGCCCGCGACCTGCACGAGATGATTTGCGGCATCCTACCGCCGCATGCGGTCAAGGTTGCTACGTTCAGAAAGGGGGATGTGTTTAATCTCGTTTTTGAACGGAACGATAAGTTCATCGAAAAATTGCAGAAGAAAGGGCATGTCGACATGCTCGACCATCCAAAAACCATTCAGACTTGGGGGCGCATTTCGGCTATTGGTTCTACACCGTATCTTGAATTTCGAGCATTAACCCACAAAGATAGAAAAACTAAAATGCTTCAGCAAGCAAACGATTATGCAAAACTAAGAAATCTCGAAAATGCTGATGTAGAAGCCACTAACAGAAATCTTACCACACCCGTATGATACACCACCTCATCCTGATGGACGAATCAGCTGATTTGCGAATCAGAGATGGGTTACTATACAACGGTGAACGCAAAGTTGCCCTGCAGGTGCTGGGCTCACTGCAATGCCTGGCTTCACACGCACGGTGGAGCCAGGCTGCTCTTTGTTCCATAGCACAGCAGTGCCCGGTCATCATGGCAAGGTGGAATACCACCACCGGCAAATGGGACACCGCATCCCTCCTTCCCCGCTGCCGCTATGTGAACCCGGATGCCACTTACCGGCTCTGCACCCTGAAACCCCGGCACGCCACCCAGCTGGCCTCGGATATTCTGATGACCAAGGTGCAGAACCAGCACACTCTCATCCGGGCGCTTGACCCTTCGCTTTCCCCTCTCCCTAAACTGGCCGCCAATTCGTTCAACCGCATTCTGCGGCTGGAGGCCAAATGGGCCCGCTTCTTCTGGGCGCGCTATTTCCGCGCGGCGGCACAGGACTTATTCACCCGCGAAAAACGCCAGGCTCAGGCCCCGCTCAATGTAGCGCTGAACTACGGCTACGGCTTCCTCTACCATGCGCTGGAGTGGCAGTGCATCGCCTCCGGTATTGAGCCCGGCATCGGCATCATTCACAAACTCCGCCGCAGCCGCCCCAGCCTGGCATGCGATCTCATTGAACCTTTCCGCTGCTGTGTGGAAATCACCGTCATGCGCTATCTGGATGAAATGCACGATACCCGCAAAATGGCCGGCCGCTTTGCGGAGATGATGGAATCCTTCTGGAGCTATTCCGGCAAACGCTTCCGTCTTCGCACCATTCTCCGGCTTCATGTGGAATCCTTCACCCGCGCTCTGCTGGCGCAAAATACAAACCTCTTCCACCCCTTCATGCTCCATGCTCGTGATGCTTGCTTATGATGTGCCCGAAACCAAGCACCAGACCCTCCTCCGCAAGGAATTCGAGGCTCTGGGCGGCAAGCGTGTGCAGTACAGTCTCTACCTCTTCGAAGGCGAAGACCACGAAATCGACCGCGTCATCCGCTATATGCGCCGCGTGGCAGCTCAAGTGCCGGAAGGAGATATCCGCCTCATCCCCATGGAACGCGCCGTCTGGGAACAGCAGGTTGTTCTGCTGGGCGAATCAGAAACGCCACAGCCCCGCCCCTTCCCCAACTTCATCCTTTTCTGGTAGGCAAAACCACCCCCAAATTTCCTGTTCATAAAAACAGCAGAGCATCCAAGAGGTTTATGTTCTACATCTTGGATGCTCTTGTATACCATAATGACCCGGTAGGGTCAACTTCAGAACACCTTCGAGTCGTTCATTGACAGGAATGGACTTATACCATAATGACCCGGTAGGGTCAACTTCAGAACTCCGTGGCTTCCGTTGCTTCCGTGGCTTTCATTATACCATAATGACCCGGTAGGGTCAACTTCAGAACAATCAGCATTAAATTGCACTGGTATCAATACTATACCATAATGACCCGGTAGGGTCAACTTCAGAACGGGCTTACTTGTGTTTACATCACACTTGTACATATACCATAATGACCCGGTAGGGTCAACTTCAGAACAAGCTTTTCAAACGGTGTAGTTTTTACGGTGGTATACCATAATGACCCGGTAGGGTCAACTTCAGAACCCTTATTACATTTATTGCGCCGAAGAGCATTATACCATAATGACCCGGTAGGGTCAACTTCAGAACGAGTATAACATATAACTACTCCCGATTTTATTTATACCATAATGACCCGGTAGGGTCAACTTCAGAACCTGTTTCATGGCGTGGATTATCTTTAGCAATATATACCATAATGACCCGGTAGGGTCAACTTCAGAACGGGATGTCGTTGCGCTCGATGAAGAACTCGACTATACCATAATGACCCGGTAGGGTCAACTTCAGAACTTTTGTGGAGTGTGGTCTGGGGTCTGTTTCAGATTTGCTGGTAGTAAGAACGGGGTGTTTTGTGTTTTCTCTGGAGTCTCAAGAAATAAACCTGGCGCAATTTCAAGAACAGGTACCGCACATCAAACAACCCGCACGCTTTAGCCTGTATTCGCTTGATTGCAGCGTTGGCTGATTCTATTCGTGCCGAGTTTATCCTATAGCGAATACCATTTATCACTTCGTTAAATTGCTCGCTAATCTTTCTCGCAAAGTTTCTTAGCTTCTAAACTTTGCTTTTCATACACATCTTTATCCAGAGAATCAGGCGCAAGGTTGCCGTGTTTACATCCCGCGTTTGAAAAACCTGCCTGAATTGTTCTTTGAGGAGATAACCTATATAAAGGTCGCGATTCAAAATACTAAGCTCTTTCAATGTTTCCCTTGCATCCCGGCTGATATTCTCTCTGCCTTTAAGCAATACATAGCGTTTCCCTTTCATGAATTGCTCGAGAGTATAAGAGGGATGCTTCATCGTAAAACGTCGGATTTCGTCTAGCACCTGATTCATGTTACTGACTAAGTGATAAGCATCGTAACAAATCTTGATGTGCGGCAAGTGTTTGATAGCAGCAGCTTTGTAAGCATTGGAACGATCGATGCCAAGGTATTTGATTTTCCTTCTCTCCTCCTCATCAAATCTGGAGAAGAAATTATCGAGGCATTGGCTATCCCTGCCTCTCACCATTTCCAATGGCTCCCCTGTTGCAGCATTGAGGCAAACGGTCACAAAGCCCTGGCTGGAACCAAGGAACTTTTCATCAATCAATATGCCTTGTACATCCTTCATCTTCGGCTTAGGAATCTCATTTTCGAGCACTTCCTTATCTATGCGGAGTATTGTTGTGTAGCAAATAGAATATTCTTCTGCAAGAAAACGTGCTGATGTATGCACGAGAAAGCGAGAAAGGAGACGCATCAGCCTCCAGGTGTATCCAAAAGATGGGTGACATATTTCTGGCCGCAAAGTCATGTATCGCTTACAGCATACGCAATATCCCTGCATCGTATCAACGAATAGCGTGACATCTTTATCAGCAAAGGGTAAATCACGGACACAGATCTCTCTTACTGAATGAGTTTTAAGTATAGAATGACACTTCGAACAATAAAAATTGTATCTATGGTCAATTGCAAGCTTGACCTCAATGCAATTATGACGGACAATGGCGCTGGTGGCAGTCCAGCCCTTTTGTTTGTAAATTTGTTTTATCATCAACGCTTTGTAACGGGTGTTACAAAGACAAGCAAGACTGGACTGCCACTTTCTTTGTCAGCTAGAAGCTATTGGGGCGTCAGCAAATCTGAAACAGACCCGTGGTCTGGAGGTAGGCGTAGTATACCATAATGACCCGGTAGGGTCAACTTCAGAACCTCGCTACTTTGCTGACCATTATTTTTCTGAATATACCATAATGACCCGGTAGGGTCAACTTCAGAACATATATCCAGCGTATACGCTGTATGCGCTGTTATACCATAATGACCCGGTAGGGTCAACTTCAGAACAAGCTTGAAGATGCTATGTGCAGGTGTGAAGTATACCATAATGACCCGGTAGGGTCAACTTCAGAACTGGATGATATGCGGTGTATACTGTGTATTTTTTATACCATAATGACCCGGTAGGGTCAACTTCAGAACAGTGGTGAGTTGAGACAAGAACAGAATGCCGTTATACCATAATGACCCGGTAGGGTCAACTTCAGAACTCTCTCGCCGTTGTAGCTGTGCGGATTGTTAATATACCATAATGACCCGGTAGGGTCAACTTCAGAACAAACCTCAGCCCGTTTACGTTGTCTCGTTTTTTATACCATAATGACCCGGTAGGGTCAACTTCAGAACTAGTCAAGGATCAGCAGAGCATCCGCATTGGTATACCATAATGACCCGGTAGGGTCAACTTCAGAACGCGGTTTCATCTGTTGCCGTTTCCGGTGCAGATATACCATAATGACCCGGTAGGGTCAACTTCAGAACTCGGCAACGCGTTCATTGGTGTCTACAACATTTATACCATAATGACCCGGTAGGGTCAACTTCAGAACCAGGGATTCATTACTCTGGCGCCCAGATGGAGTATACCATAATGACCCGGTAGGGTCAACTTCAGATCCCATGCAAGAGGTGTTGCTGGCGCACCACATCATACCCTCACAGCAGCACCATGAGCAGCAGGGCGCTGGTGATGCCGAGGAGGGCGAGGAGGCAGCCGAGGAGGAAATGGGGACTGCCTTTCTGAAGCCAATCCTCGTGCACGCCGAGAAACAGCAGGCTGGAAATAAAGAGCAATGCCAGGAGGAAGGTAAGCATAGGGGTGGTGAATAGGTATAGTTGATTCAGGTTCCCGAGAACGGGGGAGATTATATCAACCGCCTCAGCATGCGGCAAGAGCTTTCCTGCATTATTGGCGACAAAACAGCGATTTCAGCCAACCCGGCCAGGCATTATAAGGCAAATATTGCAAAATATAGCTGCGTATAGCAACTTTTTGCTATATAGCCATATATTCCACTATATTTCACTATATTTGGGTATATTCTGCCCTATTTACCCCCTTTTTGAGGCCATTTATGGGAAAATATAGCGAAATATAGTGCCATATAGCAAGTTTCGCTTATATGGCACTATATTTCGCTATAAAAGCCTATTTTCTCGGCGGAAGCTGGGGAAGAGCGCGGCGCAGGAATTCCCCGAAAAGAGGAACACTGTAATCAATAACGCCATGCCGCGGGCTGTATATCATACCCTTGCGTATGAGGTTTGCCCGGGTCGGCGTGAGAGCCGTAGGTTTCATCCCCAGAAGCGGTGCAATCTCTGAACAACGGCACTCACCGGCATCAAGCTCAGCCATGGCACGCATGAAGCGTTTCTCACTTTCCGTAAGGCGGTCATAACGCACACGGAAGAAATTCTGGTCGAGGCGGCGGATGACCATATCAGAGGCAGCAAGCACATCCAGCCTGGTCAGGAGGGCTCCGGCCGCCTGATTCCAGACCTGGTACCCCCATTCCTGCAGAAAATAGGGATACCCCAGCGTGTGCTCATAAATCATATCCAGAGCTTCCTGCTCAAAATACGCACCCTCCTGCTCCACGGGTTCGGAGAGGGCGCGGGCAGCTTCCTCCCGGCTCAACTGGCCGATAAGCGGATACGAGAAAAGGCGCTCTGCATATGATTTAGCCTCGCCAGCCAGGCGGGGCAAGGTCGGCAACCCCGCCCCGATAAGCACAAAGGGGGCTTGTTTCTGCTGCAGTTTATGCATGGCCAGAATAAGGGCACTGAGCTCATTCAGGCTCAGAAGCTGCACTTCATCCACAAGCAGAGCCACGCCGGTGTTGCGTTCGCGCGCGGCCTCTGCAACGGCCAGGAAGAGCTCCGGCAGGTCAATTTCCATATTCCCTGTGTCTGCCATGCCGGGCAAAGGCTCCAGATCTATACCAAAATCGCCATAGCTTAACTTAACCGCCCCGATGAAATTTCGAAGAACCATCAGACCACGCCGCACCTTGTCCCCGGCACCTGCCAGTAAATTCAATTCATAAAGAATATTCCTGAGAGCCGTAGCCAGCACCTGAGCCAGAGACTGCCCCTCCTGCACCTCAAACAAGATGGTCTTGTACCCCTGTTCCATGGCCATACGCTCAATTTTATTCAGCAATACAGTCTTGCCCACACCGCGCAGGCCGGTCAGCATCATACTCTTCTCATGGCGGCACAGCAGCGTACGCCCCAGCAGGATACGGGCATTCTCCATCACCTCATCGCGGCCAATCATTGCGGGCGGCGGCCAACCAGCACCAGGAGAAAATGGGTTCTTGATTCGATCCATAAAGCAATTTATAGTTATATATGCGAATATATAGCTATATATAGCCCAAGTCAAGCATATAGCCATATATTCCACTATATTTCACTATATTTGAGTATATTTTACCCTGTTTACCCCCTTTTTGAGGCCATTTACAGGAAAATATAGTGAGATATAGCACTATATAGCAAGTTTCGCTTATATGGCACTATATTTCACTATACATCACCCGCAGGCACCGGAGCGAGGTGCTGCCGCAAGTAAATTTTCCGGTTAATCAAGCCCCGATAGTCAATAGTCAATCGTCAATAGTCAATCAAATGGGTTCAGTTAGGGCTTGACTTTGGGGAATTGGTAGGTATACTTTCCGCGGGGAGAGTATACAACAAGCCCCCGGTTATAATCATGGAACCTATTTACGAAGGCAAAGCCAAGAGACTGTTCACGACGGAAAACCCGGAAGTTCTGCGCATGGAGTACAAGGACTCCGCCACCGCATTCAATGGTGTGAAGAAGGAAGACTTCGAGAACAAGGGCCGTTTTAACAAGGCTATCACCCTCATCATTTACCGCATGCTCGAGGAGAAGGGTGTGAAGACTCACCTGGTGGACGATGTGGACGACATCAACCTGCTGGTGAAGAAGGTTTCCATTATGCCGCTGGAGGTCATCGTGCGCAACGTGGCCGCCGGTTCTTTCTCCAAGCGCATGGGCGTGGCCGAGGGCACGGAGTTCAAGAAGCCCATCGTGGAGTTCTCCTACAAGGATGACGCCCTGAACGACCCGTTCATCAACGATGACTACGCCCGCGAGATGGGCGCCGCCACCGAGGAGGAGTGCGCTTCCATCAAGAACATGGCTCTCATCATCAACGAGACGCTCAAGGAATTCTTCATGACTGCCAACCTGCGTCTCATCGACTTCAAGATTGAGTTCGGCCGCCTTTCCAGCGACCCGAGCCAGATTGTACTGGCCGACGAGATTTCCCCGGACACCTGCCGTCTGTGGGACGTAGCCACGGGCAAGAAGATGGACAAAGACCGCTTCCGCCAGGGGCTGGGTGGTTTCATGGAGGCTTACGCCGACGTGCTTGACCGCCTGCAGAAGTAAATTTTCCAACCGGCCACCGGTGGCAGAATGCCCGCCGGTGGCCTTTTTACCTTATTGCGCGCCCGCGCAAACCACAAGAAAACAAGCAATATGGCAACACTGACGTTTGAAGTATTCAGCCGATTCCAGTCGGCCACGGACGCCAACAAGCTGCTCTACACCCCGATTGCAGACCAGCTCACGTACAACCACACCCGCCTGTACACCATCGAGTGCGAGGGCGATATTGAGGCAGCCGCAGCCTATATGCGCAGCGTGCTGGTGGATTCCATCTCCCAGAAAGTGCAGGAGGACGGCACCCCGGCGCTGAGCGGCGAGCTGTTCAGCATTTCCTACGGCATCAAAAAGGGTGCGCTGGACCTGGAGAAGGAGGCCATTCTGACCAATTACCGCGGCCGCAAGGGTCTGCCCTTCGACATCACGGCGCTGACCATCACGCAGAAAATCTATGTGTTCGGCGAGGGCGATGCCGCCGCGCTTTCCGCACGTTTCTGCAAGGACGTGTGCAACCCCGCCATCCACACCTGGCACATTAACTAAAAGTACGAATTACGAGTTACGAATTACGAAGTAAAAAATTCCAATCGTCATTTGTCAATCGTCAATCGTAAATCAATACTATGACTTATCGAACCATTCCTGTCCGCAATCTGAGCGAAGCCGAGCTGACTGCGCTGAGCCAGAACATGAAACTTTCCCTCTCCACCGAGGATATGCTGGTGGTGCAGCAGATTTTCTGCGAGATTGACCGCGACCCCACGGATGTGGAGCTGGAGGTGATTGCCCAGACCTGGTCTGAGCACTGCAAGCACCGCATTTTCGCCGCCACCATTCAGCACACGGTGGATGGCCAGACGGAGGAAATCAAGAGCATGTACAAGACCTTCATCCAGAGCACCACGAAGGAGCTCATGGCCAGAAAGCCGGGTTTTGTGCTGAGCTGCTTTGTGGACAACGCCGGCTTCATCAAGCTGGACGACAAGCTTTCCGTGTGCCTGAAGGCTGAGACGCACAACCACCCCTCCGCCATTGAGCCCTACGCCGGTGCCAACACGGGCCTGGGCGGCGTAATCCGCGATATTCTGGGTGCCGGCAAGGGTGCCAAGCCCATTGCCAACCTGGACGTATTCTGCTTCGGCGCCCCCGATACGCCGCAGGAGATGGTGGAAGGCCACAACATCATCCACCCGCTGGGTATCATGCGCGGCGTGGTGCACGG
>DEPT01000024.1 GCA_002358905.1 Akkermansiaceae bacterium UBA3385 | reverse complement strand
ATCGAGCTTGAAGGCGTGGTATCCGCCGTGCTCGCCGGCACCATGTTCCGCGTAAAGGTGGCCAACGGCCATGAGTTCCTGGCTCACATCTCCGGTAAAATGCGCAAGCGTTTCATCCGTCTGGTAGTAGGCGACCGCGTTCGCATCGAGGTCTCTCCTTACGACATGACCAAAGCTCGCATCACTTTCCGTTTGAACTGATCATTCAGATTATTCAACGATTCTTTCCTGCCCGCCAGCTTCCTCTGGCGGGCGTTTTTATTATACACTCCCCGGGATTAGCTTTCCGGATTATAATTCGATACCCTCTGGGAAAGCCTGTCGCCGCATGATACCCCACATTTTATCAATGTAGGCAAGTGTATAGAAATTCTCGAAATAATGGAAATAATATGCTCCCAGGGGAGTAAGCCGGTAACCACCGGATTCACAACAGATATATCCAACTTTGCGGGCAAGCCAGAACTCCAACCCGAATTCCCTCTCCAGTTCGGAACCAAAGAACTCCTTGAAATCTGCAGAGGAAACAAATGTGCTGTATGCGCGCCAGAAGAGATAATACACCATACGCTGCCGCCTTGTGAATCGCGTGGTCAATGCTGTAGGCAACTGCCCACGCTGGATACAATCAATGTAGGCCTGCACAGAAAAGGTGTTGATTTTGAAGCTGTCTCGAAGCAAGGTTGTAGCCGAACATCCAAAGCCCAGGAATGTATCTCGCGTCATGCTGGAATAACGGTGATTCCCTGGCAAAGCAAAGGTCCAGATAGAATCACGCACCAGTCCGCGGTTTTCGCAATAAGCGGTCAGTTCATCCAGCAAGCGGTGTTTCTCCGGCCCAGGCATGGCATGGACCGGGCTCCCCGTGAAAGAAAAATCAATAAAGGGATAAACCGCCACATGGTTCGCACCGTGCGAGAAAGCAGTATCTAAATCATGCCGGATATGCTCCAGCTTCTGCCCGGGCAAGGCAAAGATGAAATCCATGCTGACTGTCTCAAACGGCACAGCTGCCAGAGCAGCCGCGAGTTCCTCCGGCGATGGTGCAGGTCTGCCCAGGCAATGGGCAAACTCCGGCAGAAAGCTCTGAATACCTATACTGATGCGGGTCACTCCGGATTCCTTCAACAAGGTGAGGGTCGGCACATTCACATCTGCCGGATGCAGTTCTGCTCCTATGCCATCCGTTATCTCAAAATACTGCTGCAAGGTTTGCACAATGCGCCCGAGCTCTGCCGCAAGCAAAGCCGGAGTACCTCCACCGAAATACAAACTGCCCACCCGGGTGCGCTCGCTCTGCATCTGCCCCACCATGTGGATTTCCTGCAAAAGCGCAGCTGTATAGATTGTGGCCGCTTCAGGTGTGTATCGTTCCTTGCAATAAGGGCAGAAGTTGCAGATACTCCGGCAGAAGGGAATATGCACATACAGTCCCAATCCCGGGCAATCGTCATAGCGCAGCACCGCATCGTTCTCTGCAGTAAATCGATACGGCGCAAAGGTCCGGGTGAGCCAGGTGCGTGCAGCGGCGGTCAGAAGGTTCATGAATCAGACGTATCGGGTATAGGTGCGCAGCATCTCGGTTATCACGCGCAGATTTCCACGGAACACCAGCGCATATTCTGCAGCAAAGAAATAGCCGCACTCATCACAGAGCCCCGGCACGTGTATGCAGCGACCACAGGTGGAAATCTCGCCATTCTCCATCACCACGCATTGGTAACAGGGAGTGGGAAAATTATTATCGATAATATACGGGAACGCGCTGCGCAGATTGAAGATCGGGTATCCCTCATCCATCAGCTGCTCAATTTCGGCGCAGCAGGCAACCTTATCCTCCCGAGTCAGCACCAGGTCGCGAGTGTCGGGATAGGGAGTGTGGAAATTGAATGACACCGCACGCACATTCGGCTGGGTGCGCGCCACATCGCACACGGAGCGGATGCAGCCCTTATTAATCTGGTTCACCGCCATATACAGGCAGATATTATCAGACGTTGCCTGCTCAATATTCCGCATAATGAGGTCATAGGTATTGCCCCGGATGATATTATGATGCTCCTTATCACCATCCAGGCTCAGCAGAATCAAATCCGCCTCCGGCAAATCGAGCCCCTGCGTACCATTCGTCACAATATTCACAATGCGGAAGCCCATTTCCTTAGCCTCACGCACCAGGTCGCGTATCGTCTTGCCTCTATCCTTCCACAAAAAAGTCTCACCGCCACAGAAAAACAATATGCGCACCCCCATGGCATACAACTGCTCCATTTCGGCCTTCACCTGAGCATACGGATGGATGATGGACGTCAGATTATTGACAGAGCAATGCTTGCAGCGCAGGTTGCACCGGTCAGTCACGATGATGGTACCCAATATCGGCTTCTTCCGCCGGAACAACACCGTCGTCAGCCCAAAAAGAGAAAATTCCAATAAGGTAGATGCTTTCATTTGCTTCGAGCTTAATGAAAAGGATACCACAAGTAAAGGAAAAATTGACGAGAGAGGTGCTTTATGGCATATTAGCAGCATGGCACGCTGGGCATACATCCTCCACCTGGCACATCAGCTACTCTGGCCCAGACGAGGAGCGCAGCGCATTGTCGCCAGCGTCTGCATAACAGGTATTGCCCTGGGACTCATGCTGCAGATTGTCGTGCGCGGAGTCATGGATGGCATGGTGCGGGAAATTGACGCAGGCGTGCATGCCTGCATGCCGGATTTACTCCTCACCAGCCGCTCCGGCACCTTGCCGGACACCCTGTCTCTCCCCTCCATCTGCACCGCCACTCCCTGCCAGGCAGGAATCGCCGCAACCCCGCACGGACTCAGCCGCTACATCACCTGGCACAACCCCGAGCTCATCGCCCCGCTCATCATCAGCGGTCAGGGAAAACTCAAACCCGGCAACGCCCTCATCTCGCAAAGCCTTGCCGACAAAGCGAAACTGAAACCAGGCGACACACTGCCCATTCAATTCACCGGCAACACACAGATTTTCAGCATACAAGGTATCTACCGGGTGCCGGGCCGCATGCTGGTGCCCGATATTCTGCTGCCTCACTCCCTGGATGCAGGCACACCGGCACTTGCCATTAACCTGGCTGAGAAGCGCCATATCGACACCATCATCCAAAACCTGCAAAAATCAACGTCCGAGGTTGAAATCCACCCCACCCACGCCGACACCGCCGCATGGCTCAGCATCATCCAGCGAACCAAGCAAACCATGGGATTCATCCTCTACCTCTGCACCGCCCTTGCAGCCTTTGCCTGTGGCGCCCTGCTCTGGGTCATCTGCCTGCAACGGCGGCAGGAACTCAGCATCCTGGCAGCCTATGGCATGGCCCCGGGCCAGCTGTGCGGCATCATCCTCAGCATGGCTGGAGCCGTTGCTACATGCGGTATTTCGCTGGGGCTGACACTCGCCTGGGCTACCCTGCATTGGCGTGAGGAAATACGGCAACTGCTTGCCGACATCGGCATACAGGCATTCCCGGTCGAGATACTGGATATGCCACTCCCCGCCCACACCAAACCGGAGCTTTACCTGACGCACACCCTCTTCACCCTTGCCTTTGTGCTCCTGAGCTCCCTGCCCGCCCAGCGGCTTATCCACCGCTTGAGCTCGCAGGCTCCGCAACAATGATTACAACTGCAGCCCGGCTGGTATATGTTTTCGCCCTTCCTCTATCGCGGCTTCCTTGAGTTGCATGCGCACCCCCAGCAGAATATAAGGTTGGGTGCCAGCCGGAGCGTCCGGTTTCAACTTCATCTCACATACCAGCAGAATCCGGTGCTCTGATTTTTCTTTAAACGAAACCACCCATTCCTCACCAGCAGAAAGAGCCAACCACTCCAGCCCCTGGGCTTCAGCCCACTCCCGGGGTGATAGCCTGCTCGGTGTATATGACATCGGATCTACATCCATCTGCTTATCCCACGCAATAGCATCCGCGATTCTGGAATCGGAATGAATCCGCATCCGGACCTCGTGTTCATTTCCATAACGCGGCATATCAAAGGTGAAATGAATATTCACATCCTCTCCCCACCATGGTGTGAACCCATAACCAATTTCAACGCCATCCGACAACTCAAATGACGAAGGCACAAACTCCACCTTGCCAGCCGGACCGGATGGTCCGCTATCATAACTAAAAAAATTAATAACAACCCCCGGAGCATACCCATACACCACAGGTTTCCACAGCGGCGATAAAGCCCACCCCAGATACACCAGCACCAGCAACGAGGAGAAAATCAGAATCACACGCTTCCTCATGCCCCTATTGTAACATAGACAATCTGTTAGACAAGCAGAATCATCGAATCTCGGATCTCCCTCTCACACTCCACACGGCGCGTTTTCATAAACTGCCTACCCATCTCGCGCGCCACAAGGCGCAGGCTCCCTGTGGGCGCGGCTGCCATCATTATCGAGGCACGGGACTTCAGTCCCGAAAACATAACCGGAGAGGGACTGAAGTCCCTCGCTCCGAAAGATTCCGCAGAACTTTCGTTCTGCGGGCTTTATTAACCCTGGCAGCTATCTACCCTGCCTCGGCGTAGCCCCGGCACGGGGCGAAGACGGAAGTCACAACACTGAGCGGCCTCTTGCTTCCCTATGAATGGCGCTTTATTCTTCACTCTACCATCGGGAAAACGAAATCCAGCCTGCGGTTGGACGAAATCCTGCTCCGCTGGTCTAAATCCTCACTCCGTTCG
>DEPT01000026.1 GCA_002358905.1 Akkermansiaceae bacterium UBA3385 | reverse complement strand
GCCGAGCTGCTGGGCGAAGTGCTGACCGATAGCACCGAGAAGAATGTTTCCATGCGCGCTGAGGCCGAGTTCGGCGCCTGCAACAGCAAGCTGGTCATTGCCAAGCGCGCCAAACAGCTGGGCTACGATGCCGTGCATGATACCGTGCATGAGATGTGCAAGGACGAAGCGCGCCACGGCAAGGGCTTTGATGGTCTGCTGAAGAGATATTTTGGTAAGTAATAGCAAGTAAGTAGAGAATGCAGAAAGAGCCCGGGCGAGTCTCGGGCTCTTTTTTCATCTGGGGTTTTGACAATCGGGGGTGGCTGTGATAAGCTGTTGCGCATGCAGAGAGAACAGCTGATAGCCGCCGCGCGTGAACTGAGCGCAGAAGTGAGCGCTCTGGAGTTTGCCGCCCCTGTAGCGTATACATATAATCCGCTGGATTACGCCTGGGCGGGGCATGAAGCCTATATCCGCAAATTCGGGGCAGGGCAGAAAGAGGTGCTGTATCTCGGTATGAATCCGGGACCGTTCGGCATGGCGCAGACGGGGGTTCCCTTTGGCGAGATTGCGGCAGTGACGCTGTGGATGGGGATTATGGCATCTGTGGGGCAGCCGGAGAAAACGCACCCGAAGCGTCCGGTGCAAGGATTTTCCTGTCCGCGCTCCGAGGTGAGCGGACGCCGCCTCTGGGGGCTGTTTGAGGAAATGTACGGCACGGCGGAGGAATTTTTCAAGCATGCCTATGTGGCGAATTACTGCCCGCTTATCTGGATGGGCGAGAGTGGTGCCAATATCACCCCCACGCAGCTGCCCAAGAGCCAGGTGGAAGCGCTGGATGCTGCTTGCCAGCGCCACCTGGTGCGTCTCATAGAGATTTTGCAGCCGCGTGTGCTCATTGGTGTGGGCGGTTACGCGCTCAAACAGCTCGAAATAGCGGCGGCAGCCCTGCCCGGGAAGGAATTTGTGCTGGGAACCATGCTGCATCCCAGCCCGGCAAGCCCCGTGGCGAACAAGCATTGGCCCGCTCGTCCGAAAGAGCAGATCCAGACCATTCTGGCACAAGCCGGACTCTGATTCACAGAAGATTGTGAATGCCCAGTGAGATAAGTAGCACTCCCGCAGCCGTTTCCAGCCAGCGGGTGGGCAGGTGGTGCAGCAGGCGGGCGCTGTGGAAGGAAACCATGGCGCATACAAAGGTGATGCCGCCAATCAGGCTCACTGCGGGAAGAAGCTGCAATTGAGACCCGCCGATATTGCCCAGCGCCATGCATGCCCCGACGACCAGCGCATCGATACTGGTGGCAATACCGACCAGCATGAGCCCGCAGATGCCTAATGGTGAGGCGGATGCCTGCTCTTCATCCTCTTTCTGGCTCCAGGTCTTATAAATGATGCTGCCCCCGAGCAGCACGAAAACTACAAGCACAATCCACGGGGCCCAGGTGCTCACCACTGTGCGCAGAGCCTCGCCTCCCCAGTACCCCAGCAGCGGCATGCCCGCCTGGAAAAGCCCCACACTCAGCGCCAGCCATAATGCTGCCCATCCGCGACCCTGCCGCAGCACCAGTCCGTAGGAAAAGGCGTATACGGTTGCATCCACTGCCAGCGCCAGTGCAATGAGTGTGATTTCCAGGTAATTCATGGTGCGCGCGCATGATAACATAACGACCAGCATATTGCAAAATTCAAAATGCAATTGGATTGATAATTCTGGAGGCATCCGTGTCTGTATTGAAGATACAGCTTGAAAAAAAAGCGGGGTCTGGTAGAATGCCCGGCGTGAAAGTCATAGCCATAGCGAACCAGAAAGGCGGTGTAGGTAAGACAACTACAGCGGTTAACCTGTCTGCTGCCCTGGCAGCGCGCGGAAAGCGTGTGTTGCTTATCGATATGGATTCGCAGGCCAATGCCAGCACGATGCTGGGCGTGGAGGTGGAAAGCGATGCCAGCCTGTATCCTGCGCTCATTGGCGAATCTCTGCTGGAGGAACTGGTGCGCCCCACAAAACGGCGCAACCTTTCCATAGTGCCGGCGCATGTGGATTTGTCCGGCGTGGAGGTGGAGCTTACGCAGAATGATTCGCACCTCACCTGCATGTACGATGCCATGGCGGGGCTGCGGCAGCGGGATTATTTCGACTATGTATTTCTGGATACGCCGCCTTCGCTGGGGGTGCTGATGACCTCTGCGCTCTGTGCCTGCGATGAGGTGCTGACTCCCATGCAGTGTGAATTCCTGAGTCTGGAGGGGCTTTCCAAGATTTTGTTCGTGATGGATCAGATTCGGGAGCATGGGGTGAATCCCCGCCTGAAGCATGAGGGCATTCTCATGACGATGTACAATAACACCAAGCTTGCCAATGAGGTGATTCGCCAGGTGCAGCAGGAGCTGCCCGATAAATTGTACAAGACCTATATTCCGCGCTCGGTGCGTGTGGCGGAATCTCCCAGCTTCGGGCGCACCATCATGGAACACGACCGCTTTGGCGCTGCTTCCATGGCATACCAGGCAGCCGCGCGCGAATTTATGGCCCGCCACCGTTAACCTGGCGTTATGCTCAGCTGGCTTTTTCCCTGCACATGTGAGCTTTGCGGTGAAACGGCAGAAATGACGCTTTGCCCGGATTGTCTGCGCAGTCTGCCACGCATTCCTGCGCCGCTGTGTCTGTATTGTGGGGCTCCGGTTCAGGAAATGTTGCAGGACGCCGACCGCTGTGCGGAATGTGAGGAACAATCGCGTTCGTTCCGCATGGCGCGCCAGGTGCTGCGCCAGACGGATGAAGCCATGCAGCTTATCTATGCCTTCAAATACCACGGGGCTATTCATCTGGCGCGTCCGCTGGCGAGTCTGCTCAATGAATTGTGGGAGAAAACGCCGCATCTCTGCCAGCGTAAGGACTGGGTGCTGGTGCCTGTGCCGGTAACGCCTGAAAGGCTGTACATCCGCGGCTTTAACCAGGCGGAGGAACTGGCGCTGTGTCTGGGAAAACTGCGCGGGCTGTGCTGCCTCAATCTGCTCGTGCGGCGCGAAACCGATGCCAGCAGCCAGACCCGCCTTTCGGCCCACGCCCGCCGCCTGAATGCCATGCGCGCCTACCGGTTGAAGCGACCGGGCATTTTCTCGCGTCGCAAGACCTACCCGCCGTATCTGGTGCTGGTGGACGATGTGTTTACCACCGGCGCTACTGCCCGCGCCTGTGCCACGCAATTGAAGAAGCTGCCCGGGGTGAAAGAGGTTGTGGTGCTTTCGCTGGTGCGCATCGGTGCATAAAAAAAGCCCCGGCGTCTGGCGCAGGGGCTTTGCGGAAAATTGTAGCGTGCGAATCAGTTCAGACGGAACGTGATGCGTGCCTTGGTCATATCGTAGGGGGAAACCTCGATTCGGACGCGGTCGCCTACCACCAGACGGATGAAGCGCTTGCGCATCTTGCCGGAGATATGAGCCAGGAATTCATGACCATTGGCCACCTTTACGCGGAACATGGTGCCAGCCAGCACGGCGGATACCACGCCTTCAAGCTCGATCTCACCCTCGCCGTCATCGTCAACCTTCTTGGGCTTCGGGGCGGTGTTTGTGGGGCGGGCTGCGTTACCAGCGGGACGCGGACCATTCGGGCGCTGCTGCGGCTTGCCGCCGCGATTATTGGGGGGATTTGCCATTATGTCGTAGTTGATTTGGTTGATTGCAGAGCAGTTTTTACCGCTTGCGCGCGCAGAGTTTAATACCGAAACGCCTACAAGGCAAGCACTTTTTCACGTAAATTGAAAAAAAGTTGCAGCAAGTCACAAAATGCGGTTGACATTAAAAATGTGCTGTGCTACCCTCTGCGAGCTGACCTGTTTATGGGTCTCTATCTGGCGAAAGCCAAAACTGGAATACGAAATAAGAATAATATGAAAACCTTCTCTGCCAAGCCTCAGGAAATTGAGCGTAAGTGGTATGTGATCGATGCTGCCGGTAAGGTGCTCGGTCAGGTTGCAGTTGAAGCAGCTAACCTGCTTCGTGGTAAGAACAAGACCATCTTCACCCCCCACGTGGACTGCGGTGATTATGTAATCATTGTGAATGCCGATAAGGTAGTGCTCACCGGTAACAAGGAGCGCGCCAAGATTTACACCCGTTACACCGGCTATGTGGGCAATCAGGTGGTGACCACCCCCGCCAAGCTGCGTAAGACTCACCCCGAGATGATTGTGGAGCTCGCCGTTAAGGGCATGATTCCCCACACCCGCCAGGGCCGCGCCCAGGGTGGCCGTCTCAAGGTTTATGTTGGCGCTGAGCACCCCCACACCGCTCAGACTCCGGAAGCTGTAACCATCGCCTAATTTATTCTGACTATGTCTACTACTCCCTACAACGCCACTGGCCGTCGCAAGGAAGCCATCGCTCACGCCTGGCTCACCCCCGCTGAGGAAGGCAAGTCCGGCAAGATCACCATCAACCGTCGTTCCTTCGAGGAATACCTCCCGACCGACGCTCTTCAGAACGCTGTTCTGCAGCCCTTCTACGCCACTAACACCATGAAGAAGTTCGACGTTCGCGTCGTGTGCCGTGGTGGTGGTGTGCACGGTCAGACTGGTGCTATCTCCCTGGCTATCGCCCGTTCTCTGGTGATGATTGACGAGGAGTACCGCGCTGCTCTCCGTGAGCAGGGTCTGCTGACTCGCGATTCCCGCATGAAGGAACGCAAGAAGGCTGGTCGTCCCGGTGCTCGCAAGCGTTTCCAGTTCAGCAAGCGCTAAATCAATATACCAGGTTTTGGTTTTCAAAAGTGCTTTTCCTCCCGGGGAAAAGCACTTTTACTTTATCTGTATGGGGAAACGTGGGTAAGAAAAAGCCTGAGCAGATTGCTCAGGCTTTTTCTTGTTTGGTGTTATTTTAGAGTTAATCAGGCGTTCTGCGAAGCAAACGTGTCTTTGCAGGGGCAGTCTGCCAGGGCCCAGGTGGCTTTGCCGGATTCGGCAATATGCACAAGGGCGTGGTAGGTGTCCTCCTCATCGGTGCCGAGCTTAGCCGCAATTTCACCAGCGGTGGCCGGTGTGGAGCTCAGGGTGGCTTCTGCAGCGGCCAGGAGTTTCAGGAACACGTTGGCGGCCAGCTTGCCAGCCTGAACGCCGGGCTGGTGGTAGGCGTTGATGTGGATGAGACTGGCATAGAAGCTGACGGTGCGCTCAAAGAGAGCGATGAGCATGCCGAGCGTGTAGGCATTCACTACGGGGATGGAGATGGTGATGCTCTTACGGCCGCTTTCGGAAAGAGCCTTGCGGGTGCCGCGCAGGAAGCCCTGCAGGTAGTCACCGGCAGTGAAGTTGTCTTCAACCTTGACTGTGTCGGTGGGGGACTGACGCACTTCGATAAAGGTGACAAAGAAGTTGTTGATGCCATCGCGCAACTGCTGCACATAGGCGTGCTGGTCAGTGGAGCCCTTGTTACCGTATACGGAGATGCCCTGGTTTACGGTGTTGCCGTCCAGGTCAAGTTCCTTGCCCAGAGATTCCATGATGAGCTGCTGCAGGTACTTGGAGAAGAGTACCAGGCTGTCTTTATAAGGCAGCACGACCATATCTTTCTTGCCCTTGCCTTCACCGGCTTCATACCAGGCCAGAGCAAGCTTCATAGCCATGTTGGCAGTGGTGTCGGCCACGCGGGTGTGGGCATCCATAGCGGCTGCGCCTGCGAGCAGACTGTCGATATCTACACCCTGCAGAGCTGCGGGTACCAGACCCACCACGGAGGTCTCGGACGTACGGCCGCCTACCCAGTCTTCCATGGGGAAGCGCTTAACCCATCCTTCGCTGACGGCGACCTTATCCAGGGTGGAGTCCACGCCGGTTACTGCTACAGCCTGTTTGGCAAAGTTGAGTCCTTTATCGGTGAAGTATTTCTGGGCGCAGACCATGCCGTTGCGGGTTTCAGGTGTTCCTCCGCTCTTGGAGATAACAACAGCGAGCGTTTCGCTGAGGGGCAGGGTATCAAGAACCTTGTACATGCCGTCCGGGTCGGTGTTATCCAGGAATGCCATGTTGAGCCCCTGGGCCGGGAGTGCATCGGCCACGAGTTCAGGACCCAGAGCGGAACCACCAATGCCGATGACGAGGCAGGTTGTGTATTTCTTGCCGTTCGGGGCAAGGATGTCTCCGGCCAGAATCTGAGCGGCAAAGGCCTTCAAATCGGCCAGAGGACCATCAATCTTTTCGCGCAGTTCAGCAGTGGGCGCAATGGCACTGTTGCGCAGCCAGTAGTGACCCACCATGCGGTTTTCGTCAGGGTTGGCAATTACACCGCTTTCCAGCGCTGCGATGTCCGCATAGGCGCGGTCAATCAGCGGCTTCATCTCAGCCAGAAATTCCGGCGTAAGCGGCAGTTTGGAAAGGTCAAGGGAAATCCCCATCTCGGGGTAACGCAGAAGCTGTGAGGCGTACTGATTCATAACGCGCGGCATTATACTCTTACTCGGCAGATTCGGCAAGCTCAATCACCGTATGTGCGCATGCCCGATACTCTTTTACTGCGAAATGTATCAGAAAAATCCGGCTAATAGTGAGGAATGAGTGGGGAAGTGAGGAGAATTCCAGTATATTATAAGCTTGCAATCCTGAATCCTATATGGTAGCATGACGCGCGCTCATGATTACTGATTCTGAAGCATTGTTCCAATGGAAGCAGCGGGCTGCCGCCCAGCAGCCCGGGAGAACTGTGTTGGATCTGGAAGCGGACAGTCTTCACCGCCACCGGGAGAAGCTTTGCCTTATTCAGTATGCTGATGAAGAGGGAGTGGTCATTATTGACCCCCTTGCCATTGAGGATATGCGGCTTTTTACACTCTGGCTGCAGGATGCTGATGTGTGGATGCACGGAGCAGACTATGATATGAGCCTGTTGCTGTCGACATACGGTGTATTGCCGCACATGATTCTGGATACTCAGATTGCAGCGCGTCTGCTGGGATTTCAGCAATTTGGTCTGGCTGCGCTGGTGGAGCATTATTACGGTGTGGTGTTGAGTAAAAAGAATCAGCGTGCCAATTGGGGCGTGCGTCCCATGCCGGCAGATATGAAAGAATATGCCCAGGGGGATGTGAAATACATGCTGGGTATGGCGGATAAGCTGGTGGCTGAACTTCATCAACTGGGGCGTTACGACTGGTTCCTGGAGAGCTGTGCCTGTAATATGGAGCATGGACATGAACGGCACGCCAATGCCGGGCAGGACCCTTGGCGTATCAAGGGAAGTGGTAAGCTGAATCGCCGAGGCCTTGCAGCACTGCGTACACTTTGGCAATGGCGCGATAGCGAAGCTGCATTTATTGATCGCCCTGCGTTCATGGTATGTTCCAACGATGAGCTGGTCCGCTGGAGTACGGCCCTGCAGGAGTTCCGTCCTGCATTCCCGCACCACAGCATGCACCACCACCGAGCAGCTCGCTTCCGTAAGGCGGTAGAGCGGTTTCAGTTGATGGACGAAGAAGAATATCCAAATCTGCTTAAGCGCGTTCACCACGAAACAGATGCCAACTTTGATATCCGCGTGGAGAAGTGGTCTGCCCGGCGCAATGCGATTGCAGAAGGCCTGGCATTGGAACCCTGCCTGATTGCAACGCGCAGTCAGATAGAATCCATTGCCGCCAATGAGGATAAGGGGCTGTCTGCTCTTATGAATTGGCAGCGGGAGTTGCTTACCCGATAAAGGTCGGGTTTTATGTTTAGCGGCGCTTCCCGAATAGCCCCTTGTCGTAGGTGCGGTGCATGAGGAAAACTACGGCAAGAATAAACCACCAGGCAAACATGGGGGCAACCGTGAACCATTGATTCGTCTGCACTGCTTCTGCAGCCTGCCAGATGAGCGCAACGGGCATGGCCAGTATAAGCATCCACCGCAGAAAAGCTGGTACAAACGGCATAATCCAGAGGAAGACGAGCAGTCCCACGCACACGCTGGTGCAGCTTTGCCATGTTCTTAGTACGGGAATTTCGTGAAGAACGCGTCCACCTCGGGGGCGTTCGCTGGTGTGGGTGATGATTTTTTCGATGCCGGCCAATTGGGAAAGGGTGCGGGCCAGTCGTTCAAGGCGGAGTGGCGTGTTCTGCTTATCGGCAGGTTGCTCCAGCATGACGCAGGGATTCTGCCCGAGTTTATCGCTGAGGTCTGCGCCGCTGACAATGTCTGCCAGCGGAATATAGACCACCTTTGCTTCCGGCAGCCGTGTGCGTCCGTTGTCATCAATGGGCAGGGTGAATCCTCCGTATGTAATATCTTTGCCCAGTCGGACTTTCACATCTTTGCCATCCAGCCCGAGACGGGCCAGTGCCAGGCGGAAGGGAAGAGTCGGGATGGTTTCGCCATTCCAGCGCATGAGAAGGGGAAACGAAATACTGTCCACTGCAGAGGGATTATGTGTGTGGGGTTCTCCCTCCAGCCAGTCCGGTGCCCATACGACGGCCAGTGCGTCCGGTGTATCCGTCAGACCATTGGGCAGCGGACGGTTTGCGATGGGAAGCCCGTTCGGGTTGCCCTCTATATTTTCGAGGGGGATGGAGGCATCCCGCAGCATGGCGGGAGTGAAATCCGGCTGTGCTGCGGTGCGGCCTCGCAGACCGACAGCAGAGTGGGGGAAGCCCGCCAGGACTCGGCAGAGCATTTCGCGCACCATTTCTCCCTGTTCGCCTTGCCAGACCAGCGGAGAGGATAAGCCTACCGTTGTGACACCGCTTTGTTTCAACTTATTGAGGAGAACAGCGGTATCCTGTGGCCCCAGTGGCAGGGCTGCAAAGGCTTGGGCACAGGCTTCCTCGTTCAGTTCTACCATGCCCACGGTCGGGCATTCGCGCAGGCGTGTGTGGGTGACCACGGGTTCCATCTCCACTTGCTGACCAGGGTGCAGCAGTTGCGGATAATCTTCCGGAGCCCATGAGCAGAGGGTGTGCCCGAGCTTGTTGAAGAGCCATTGGTCAGCGAAGTAAAGAGAACCTTGCAGAAAATACCAGCTGCCTGATAGAACGGCTAGCCAGAATAAAACGGCTAAAAAACTTACATGTCTAGAAGTTTTAGGATGCATGTGGCAACGGGGCTTGCGGGTGACCCTTCCGGGGTGTGTCTGGCTGCATGGCGCAATGCTGCCATCCCGGCGGGAATAAGATTAAGGTACCAGTCGCGCTTCTGGTTGTATCCGATATTGGCAAAAGCTCCCAGTGCCTGCATCAGGCGTTGCATGGCACAGGCGGAATATATAGCAGGGTCCACGGGGACCCCGCGCATCTGCTCCCAGAGCTGCATCAGCTCCAGACGTTCATTTTCGCTGAGCTGCATGTACGGGTCATATAACAAGGAAGCCAGGTCGTATTCCATGCGCCCATAGCGCATGCCCTGGAAGTCGATGAGCCAGGCTTCATTCTCATACAGCATGATATTCTGGCTCTGGCAGTCGCGGTGTACTGGAACTCGCGGCAGGGTAGCCAGCCATTCTGCCATGGCTTGTAATTCAGGTTGTGCCAGGAAAGCAGATGAATCGCATCCCAGATGCCGGCCTATAAGGTGCTCCGCAAAGTATTCCTGTTCCCAGCGGTACATGCTGGCATCGAAAGGTGGCTGCAGCTGCCAGTCTGGCTGCAACTGGTAAAAGGGAATAAGTGTGCGAAATGCAGCCGTGTACGCTGCAAGTCGCCGGTTCCAGGGGGCGTTTCGAAGACTGAGTATGTCGCTTCCTCCTAAGTCCTGAACCAGGCAGGCGCCGCTGTTTTCCGGAAGTGTTTCCTCTGCAAGAATAGCGGGAACCCGGATGCCGGCTGCTGCTAATCCGCGTGCTGCCGGGAGAAATGAATTGTTGTCAGCTCTTTGGTCTGTCCAGTGGATACCCAGCATGCCTGCCGCTCGCATGATACTGCGCCCGCTTGCTCCTGCACTCACTTGCTGTAGCTCACCCGGCTGCACTGTGGTGCCGGAGTGCTGCTGCATCATGCGTGCCAGAATATCACAGGCCTGAGGAAGATTGGACATGCAGAAAATCAATCAACTTTAAAGAAACTCAGGGAGCCTGCTTCCGATTTGCTGGGTGCACGTTTGGTGCTGTGTGTGTTATTGTTGAAGTCAGGCCGCGGGGGGAGACTTGCCGACGGTGACTGCTGTTGAGGTACGCGTCCGCCTCCCGGAATGGGAGAATTGGGATATAGCGGCTTGTGCGGTGAGGTGTTTGTTCCGCTGGCTTCCTGGTGCTGGTCAGGAGCAGGGGCAGGAGCCTGCACTAGTGTGGCCAGATTAACAGAGGGAGCAGGATGCACCGGTTCGTGTGCTGTGCTTTTTTTCTTTACGGGAATTCTGGCCTTTGGAAGCTCTGTGGCTATGCTGGCTGTTCGCTCCAGACGCAGTTTTTCCAGTTGCTTGTTTACCTGAATCAACAGAAGGATAATGGATGCCGCAATAATTGGCCAGCCTGCTTCTGCCAGCCCGTTCAGCAACACGGCGCGGTTACAGTTTTCCGGCTTGTGTGCAAGATAATCCAGGCAGTTCAACGTGCCGCAGACAATCAGAAATGTAGACACAAAATACCCTATGGGAACGGGGAGAAGCATAGCGCAGCAATTTTATCAGAATGCCATGCCCTGTCAAGCAAAAGGGTTGACGTAGTCTGGTATATATTGTACCGTGGTGAAAGCCATGGATTTTCGTATTATTGCTGCAGCCAAACCTTCTATTGCCTACGCCCGCGATGGTGTGAAATTTTTTGAGGAGCGCCTGCGCCCGCTTGGTAAGGTGGAAATTCGTTATGTGAAGGCGGGCGATTCAGAGTCCGTTTCCGCCCGCTTATTGGAGGCCAGTGAAGGTTGTGTGCGCATTGCCATGGATGAGCGCGGCGAAAATTGGACGACTCGAGAGTTTGAATCTCGGGTGCGCCACTGGCAGCTGCAGTCAGTGAAGCATGTAGCGTTCCTCATTGGCGCAGCAGATGGTCATACCCCCGCGTTGCGCGCGGCATGCAACCATGTCCTTTGTCTGGGGCGGCATACCATGCAGCATGAGCTGGCGCTGGTGGTGCTGCTGGAGCAGATATACCGTGTGCATACGCTTCTGGCGGGCTCTCCTTACCACAGAGATTAAGGAAAATAAGAACCCCCTGGGGGTATATCCCAAGGGGCTGAATGAAAAAATGTGCTCCGCAGAGTTTATTCGTACTGGCCCCACTTGCCTTTACGGATAGCCGCCATGTTGGCGGATACTCGGCTTACCCATTTCTGGTGGCTGGCGCAATAGACGCGGCTGATCTGCACCAGTGTGACACGCCCTTTGGCGTGGTATTTTGCCAGCAGGGCAGCCAGATCCTCAATGCAGGCTTCCTTGCTCTCATAGCGTCGCTGACCGCGGCTCCCCATGATACCCGCCAGATTGTTCTTGCGGCGAGCAGCACTTGATGTGGCATTGGCCGATTCGTGTCGGATAATGGCTTCCATCAGTACGGGATCCACACCATTTTTGGCAGCGGCCTCCCTGATAGCCGGGCGCAGCGCAGTCACAATCTCGGAATGCGCTGTGAGCACCATCATCAGGCCTGTCAGTATGGTCATGGTTACTCTCATGTCGGAGACATGTTACAGTTTTCTTAACGACTTGTCAAGCGTAAAATGCGGCACCTACACGATTTGAGCTTGACCCAGGGTGGGTAAATGTGTAATTAATAAAAGATTCGCGCGTGATTTTTCAAAAGAAATCACGCGCGAAAATAGTCAGATAGAGCTTAGAGTGAATGCTTTAGCTTAATGAGCCATCCGGCAGGAATTCGAGCAGGACAAAAGCGTTATCATCCAGAGAGTCCAGGATTTCAAGATCAGCCTCGTTGCGGATGGCATAGTATTCAGCTCCCCAGAGCCTGGCGATTTCCTGCATGCGGAAGGGCTGCGGTTGAACAAGAAGTCGTTCAAGTTCCGGGTCTCCGGCCGTGTCGTGCTGGGATGCAGCGGCGCCGTCATTGTTCAGAACGGCAACAATTCGCTTTGCCGGTGGGAGTTGCGGGACAATGGCAGCCGCATTGATATCGCGGAGCAGAGTCAGGTCACCAATCAAGCAGCATCCGCTGGAGGCATCGGCCGCATTGCCCAGGAACGCACTCAATACACCATCTGCCCCGGTACTGTGAAGATCCCGGAGGTAGAGGGTAGGTACCTGGTTCTGGGCATACCGGTTCCAGAGCCGCACCGTGGTGGCACTACCCACGCAAATGACATCCGTAAGGCAAGCCTGGCGGGAAAATGCCCGCACCATAGCCTCTGCGGATTCCGGATACCCCAGCAGGAGTTCTTCCAGCTGGGCGGAAGCACGGCGGCTGCGGGAAAGGAGCCGTTCGGTATCACCCACGTGAGGAACATCCCCGAGAGCTTTCATGATTTGCTCCAACTCACCCTCAGTAACGTGGCTCTTGCGGTTCAGCCCGGAGAACCCGGTGCGAGTGATGGAATATACCTCGGTCTGGGGGAGGTTTTCGAGAGCTTTCCAGAAAGCGCCGGTGGGTACATCGCCCACGCGCAGAACGTGTCTCGGCGGATTCTGGCGCAGCAGGTCATCTCCATTGTGAAGTATATAGGGTGCCAGTTCTTCACGAAGTCCGCTGCTGGCTTCTGCCAGCACTGGTACGCGCAGCGTCTGGGCCAGCCAGAGCACGGGCTCCTGTTCATCAGGGTTCAGCGCGCCGATGATAAGCACCAGACCTTCCATGGAACGGAAACGCAGCATCTGAGAAATAGCTACCAGAGAGCCACGGAAACGCGGTGCAGGTGGAGCATCACCAATTTCTACATTGCTGAAATCCGGGCAGGGCGGTTCCGCTTCTGCGTCCAGACGCACATGCAGGTGCAGGGGAAAGCCTTCGCTGAGCGACTCCACAAGGTTGGGTAAATCCGAAACCGGGCAGGGAAGATTTAATTCGAGCGTAGGGGCATACATGCCGAAAAGCGCTTCCTGTTCCACGCTTTGCGGGGCGCCGGTTCCCCCGGAGTTGCGGGGTGTATCCATGGTCAGTACGACCAATGGCCGCCGCTGGTAATACGCGTTGATGACAGCCGGAGTCATGGCTGCTGCAGAGGATCCGCTACCTGCCACTACCACTACGGGGCGTCCGGTTGCCTGCACCCGGCCCAGTGCAAAGAAAGCGGCAGAGCGGTCATCGGCCACGCTCCAGCGGTGTACCACGGGGCAATCCGCAAGAGCCCGGTAGAGCGGTGCGTTCAGTTCGCCGGGGCAGCAGACCCATTCGGCAACGCCGGCCATGGCTGAGCAGGAAATGAGGGAGAACATGGTAGTAGTATCAGGTATAAGTCAGATTTGGAAATTACATGGGCAGAGAGATGGGGTCGCCCATGTGGCGGGGTTCTGCTCCGATGAGCAGGTCAAAGACCATGGCAACGCGTGCTGCCCGTTCGCGCAGGAACTGACGGAGCAGGGTGGGGCGGTTGAAGGGAATGCGAGCAGCGCAGAAGCCTTCGGCGTCAATCCCCATGTACCGAGCCGTGGCAACCGCTCGTTTTACATGGAACGACTGGCTGATGATGGTGATTTTCTGAGCCCCGAAGATACGCTTTGCCCGTAAAACGGAATCATAGGTGCGCAGCCCGGCATAGTCGCAGACGATTTTTTCCTCCGGCACACCGAGTTTGACCAGGGCTTCTTTCATGTCCCGGGGCTCGTTGTAGTATTTTTCGCGGTTATCGCCGGAAACGATAATGCAGCTGAGTTTTCCGCTTTTCCAGAGGGCTGCAGTTGCTTCCATGCGTCCGGTGAAGTACAAGCTGGGCACACCTCGGCTGAATTTTTTGCTGCAGCCAAGCACCAGCCCCACGTCACCGGCCCGGCAGTCGTTCACCTGCTTGTGGCAATAATCGTTTGCCTGATAATTGGTATATACCTCCGCCCCGGCAACGATGAGAAGAACCGAAACCAGAAAGAAACTAAGGAGTTTAACTGAGAAGCAGGTTATTTTGAGGGCTTTACGCATATATTAATTGACGCCGAAAACCTGAATTCTGGTAGTGAGCTCGTGGGTTTCCCCGCAGCGCAGCATGATGTTTTCTGCCGGAACAACGGAGGTTTCCACTGCGAGGAAGCCGCGTTCGTTCCCTTCGCCAAGGTCGCCCATGTCTGCTGCCAGTCTGGCACCGGGGTTCCACACTACCGCAGACCCGCTGCCAGCGCGGCAAATGCGGATACTGCGCTCCCATGCCGGGTCGTGAATGGTGATTTCCGCATTCTCGGGTACCGGCTGGTAAATGCGGTCAATGTGCCCCAGGGGAATGAGCGGGTCTTCCGGGTGCGGAATGGCATCGTCCGCAAATTCGGTGAAAGCCAGTTCTTCCAGGCCGGTCACGGCTACCTGTTCGTAATCGCTTACGGCGTAGTAGGTATGCATGGCTGCAGAATAGGGCATGGCACGCGGAACATCCAGGGTAATGAGGCTCATGACCAGTTCATTGCCGATTTCCATGGCCAGTGCAGCGCTGGGCAGCATTTCGTTTTCCGGCGGCAGAGCCAGCAGCAGGTTGACGCGTCCGTCTTCCCCTTCCTCGCAGCGGCCTACCTGCCAGGTGGAGATACGGGCTACACCGTGTGCGGGCAGGGAAGCATCCTCCGTATTCTTGCCGAACCAGGGCCAGCACAGCGGAATGCCGCCACGAAGAGCCTTGCCCTTCTTGAATACTGCTTTCGGGCTCATGTAGATAACCGGCTTGTGCCCGGTCGGAGTCCAGCTGAGCACATGCCCGCCGTAGAGGGATATCTCAGCGGAACAGAGTGCGGTTTCAATCTTGAGAATCGGAAAATCTTCGCCGTAGGGATATACTGTCGTGACCATGGTGTTTGTATGCGCGAGAGTTTAACAAAATAGACTTGCGCATGCAAGTCTATTATCTTGCAGAGCCCGGACAGCAAAATCAGCTCTGCGTCAGTAGGAATCAGCTTATGCTGTGGAAGTGTTATTTATAATTCCCCGATGACGATTTCCGGATGATGGAAGGGGAAGTGATAACTCTCAAAATTTACGCCCCGTTCACCCCAGTATGCCTGCATGCGTGCGTGCGGGAAAATTTCATCCATTGTGGCAATGTAGGCGCAGTGCCAGGGGAGATGTGGTTGTTCGGGCAGAGTCTGGCATGCATTTGCCAGGAAATCCAGCTCCTCCACCTGGTCCTGGGGAGAGGGTTCTTCATAAGAACCGCCCGGAGCATATTTTTCAGGATGTTGCTCGTCTTTGAACGGGTTGCCTCCCATGATGGCAACAGAGCGGATGGTGCGTTGCAGAACTTTCAGCCGGAGCCCATACTGGGGGCTGGCGGGGTAAGGTGTGCCGTTGATGGCAACTGCTTTGTAAAGTGGCAGCGTCTGGCAGCTTTGTTCTGCCACCCATACTCCGAATGACCAGGCAAAGAGGTAAATCCGCTCATAGTCGGCGTAATCACCCGCACTGAGCGGACAAAGCTGCCGGTGGTCATAATAGCAGACCACATCATACCCCTCGGGGAAGGGAAGATGCTGCACTGCGTTGGGTGTGGCTCCCCAGCCCAGCATGAAGAGGATGAGCCTGCGGTTTCCCTTGCGTTGAATCAGCCAGCTTTCTTTCATGGGAGTCAGACTTTTCTTCGAGCCCAGCGCAGCCCGATGAGCATTTTACGAAGAATCAGGTACTCCACCAGCATGTCACAGGCAATTAGCATCCAGATGCCGACCAGTGAGAGAGTTTCCGGCCACAGCCAGTACCATACCAGCAGGCAGAGCACACGGAAGAAGCCCATGCCGCCATAGGATACCCACATGACGCGGCGGGTGTCCCCCGCTCCGCGCAGGCACATCTTGCAGATGAGCATGGCGGCGTAGAACGGCTCAATAATCAGGAACGCCTGGACCACAGGTCGCGTGGTGGCTGTCAGCTCCGGAGAACCGGCGGCAAATATGTCTACAAAGATATCCGGCCAGAGGGCGAATACCACACCCATGCAGCCCATGAAAAAGACACTGTAGCGGATGCACTTGCGGGCTGTTTCCAATGCCAGGCGTACGCTGCGGGCTCCCAGATACTGCCCCACCAGCGTGGCTCCGGCCATGCCGATGGCGAATCCCGGCAGGAAGCTCAGTGATTCGATACGAATGGCAATGTTGTGGGCACCCACGGCGGCATCTCCGAGTGAGGAAATGATGCGGAGTACAAAAATCTGAATGAGCCAGATACCGCCCACTTCAATGGCCTGAGGTACACCGATGCTCAGGATGCGGTACATCATGCTCCAGTCAATGTTGAGACTTTTTGCCTCCAGATACAGCGGTGGCACGTAGGTGTTGCCTTGTTCGGCGCAGAAGTTATCCAAGGCGCGCCCCGCCATTTCTTGGCGGAGCCTGAAGGTGCGCACCAGCAGAATGCCCAGCAGCACTGCTGCCGCTGCCGCCATGCCGCCAATCATACCCAGAGCCAGACCTTCCACGAACATGCCGCAGACCTTCACCAGGAACAGGCTGAAAAGGATATTGAGACCATCCACCACCAGCATGATGATGAATGGCGTGCGTGTGTCGCCAGCGCCGCGCAGGGCTGCATTTAATGCAAAAACCACGCCGGAGAATACCGCTACCCAGCAGCCGGTGTACATGTAGCGCAGTGCTACTTCCCGGGCATAATCACTCAGGCTCAGTACCTCGGAGACAAGGAAATCCGCTGTGCCATACATGAGCAGGGCAGATAGGAAACCCGCCAGCAGACCCAGCACGGCAGCCTGATTGGCCGCATAATTGGCATCTGCATACTTGCGGGCACCGGTCAGGCGGCTTACAATGGCAGTGGCACCCATGCCCACGGCTCCCTGCATTACGAAGCCGAGCCACATCACAAAGGAAGTCACGCCGATGCCTGAGGCAATTTGCGCCGTTTTTTCGCCGTGGTCGCCCATGTGGGTGGCCAGAACCAGTGAGGTGGAGGCACAGATGAAGCTCATGACCTGCTCCAGCAGCGGCCAGAGGGCTATGGACACAATCTGCCGGGGCAGACTCATGCCTGCCAGCTTTCCGCCCAACTGACCTTTGGCCAGGGCTACGCGGATTTTGCCCTCTCTGCCGTCACCTGCACCCATGACTGGCGGTATTCTAGCAGTTTAATGCCTATTTGAACAGAAAAAATATTTATTCTTCTGGATTTGACGGGCGTACGCGCTGGATTTATTCGGAGCACGGGACTTAAGACCCGTGCTCCGACGAATTTGCTGCTCGCCAAATCAAAAATGATGGTTTCAATATCACTCCGGCTCTTTCTCTACCTTGATGCCTTGTATATTGTTCTGAATTACCCCGGCGAAGGGGACAAAGCGGTCGGAATCGGCGAAGGTTTCTTCCTGTGGTGGCGGGACGGGCGGCAGGTGGTCGAGCTGGTGCAGCTTCTTTATCTGCTTGCGGATGAGGGTGACCACCCGTTTGCATTGCGGCAGGTCGAGGAAGCCTTCGGGGATGCGGTCGTCATCGTGGGAAGTTGGCCCCTGTACTCCATGGTTGTAATCGAAAACGATATTGCCGATGCCCCCGCTGAATACCTCGTATTCCTTGATGCGGTTGACCTCCAGGGGGTAAGACTCACATTTCATGCCCAGCAGCAGTCTGGGAGTCAGGATGATGCAGCGGAGGTCGGAGACCAGATAGAGGGTACGGCGTTTGCAGTATTTCCTGAACCATGGGAGTAGGCAGAGGAGGATGATAAACGGAAGAAGGAACGGCTCGGCCTCGCTTGAAATCAGGATGAATGCTGCTATCCCGAAATGAATGTACAGCTCCACCTTCAGGATGGCGGGATCCGGTCTCGTGACCAGTAGCAGTTGCTCATTCATGCCCAGCGTGCGGTCAATGATGCTCCGCTCCCGCTGCGTGAGGGATTCCCGCTGGTCAAGCCTGGGTGCGTAGTCGGCCATGGTAAATCAACGGTTTTTCCGGTTCCGGCTGATTTCGGCCCCTAGCACACAGAGGGCAATGAGACAAAAAAATGCACCGCCACCGGCGATAAGCAGCAGCAGGGTCATGCCCTGTGGTGGGATGATTTCAAATTGCTGTGGATTTTCCTCCAAGTGTGCAATCTGCACTTTTGAGCCACGTTCCCTGTAATCGTATTTTGTTGATTGAACTCGTAGAGTACGCCCTTGGGTATCTGTGAAACTCAGGTCCAGGTAATATTTTGCCTCCGAAACTCGGACACGAGTGCCGGATTTGTGCCGTTTTTTTGAGGTGCTTGCTTGCATGGCATCTAGCACGATGGCTTCTGTTCTTACACCGTGGTCGATGATGTGCTTGCGGGAGCAGTATTCATTCAGACTGAAATATATGGCGGTTGCGCCTACGAGGATGAAAAGCATCGCAACCAGACATATGCCGAGCAAATCGCATAATTTGGGCTTTAAGTTCGCTTCGTTCATGAGTGCCTGTGTTTTTTACGAAAGCAAGACCGGAATGTAAACAGTCCGGCAAGGATAAAGATACCGCCTACAATCATCACGCAGGTGTTGTTCTTTTCTTCGGTTTCATCCAGAATCTCAATCTTATCCGGAGAGTTCGGGTTGTATACAATCTGCAGTTTGTCGCCGGGACATAGGTTTTTGTAATCGTTGTTGGCTCGACTTCCCCATGCGTCTTGCTCCTGTCCGTTTGTGGTTTTAAACCGGAGTAGGGGTATGTATTTCTTAGATGAGTATTTCCTGGTTGCCCCCGTCCGTATTCTCACGCCTCCCGCATCCACATGGCTCGGGTCGTCTGCGATAACCCGGAGAACAGTAGCCGTGGTGCAGATGCCGGTTTGCCGAAGCTGGTCGCTTTTCTGCTGTTGTTTCCAGCCAAGGAGAATGCTGATGATGCCTAGCAGAATCAGAACCGGGGATATCCACCACGAGTCCTTACGGGATTTAAAATGAAACATGGAAAACATGTCGCTGCGGGAGTAATGTCTTTTTGGTTAAGGATTCGAGTTTCAGTTTTTACTTGAGCTTACGCTCTGGCTGCTCATATCAGAATTTCCGGCTCTGGTGGATATTGGCGCCGATGATACTCAGCCCCACGAGGGCGCAGATGCCGCCCACGATGGCCAGAATGAGGGTGCCGCTGGTGTGCAGCGGTTGTTCCAGGTCCATCTTCTTCGGGTTACCGGGGGTGTAGACGATGCTGAGCGAATCCCCGGGCTTCACCCCGGCTTCTGCGTCGGTAGTCATTTCGATAAGTTGTTCATTTCCGGCAGTATCGGTGAATCGGAGCACCGGGTAGTAGTGGGTATGGCGCTTTCGTCCGCTACCGGAATCATTTTCGATAATTCTGATTACGGTGGCCTGGGTTCTGACTCCTGTGTCCAGCAGATGCTGGTGCTGGCTCTGGTTGTAGAAGTATAGCCCGACAAGTAGTAACCCCACGCAGAGGAAGATGACGCCCATGGCATGACCACCGAAAAGCGGGTCGTGGGTTTTTCTGCGGACAGGGCGGAGCTGGAGCATTATTTTTTCTTCTTGCTCTTGGATTTTTTCTTTTTGCCGGATTTCTTGCCTTTCTGGGCCGTTGTCGCCTTTTTTGCTATGGCTTGTTCCAGCATGCTGATGATTTTCTGGAGTTTAGGAATGTTGCTCTCATGTGTCTTACCTGCCAGGGATTTTTTTGCAAGTTCCAGCGGCAGCTCTCCGGCATCGTTAGCCAGTTCCGGGTCTGCCCCGTAACGCAGTAGAACTTCTACCATTTCGTCATCGCAGTTGCGAACAACATGTAGCAGGGGTGTTTCTCCGTCCAATATGTGAAATATCTGGTTATAATATGATTTGGGATTAACCGGGCCGGCTATTTCGTATTTACTGGCTTTTACATTCGGGTCTGCGCCTGCTTTGCACATTGCTTCCAGCCAGAGGGGCGACATGCAACGCATGGCGCTCATGACCATGGGGCGTCCATAGCCGTCAATGATGTTGAGGTCTGCACCGTTCTTCATCATGAAAGGGAACAGCTCCTCGCATGGAATCCGGTAGTTGAAGTGGCTTTTCGGATATCTGGCTACATTCTTCTTTGTCAGTGAATGAAGAGTGCTGAATGCTGCGGCTTCCCAGCATGCGTTGCCATTGGCATGCAGGTCTCCACCGGCTTCCAGCAGCATGCGGCTGGTTTTGAGCAGGGCGTCATTCCCGTTGAGAGCTCGGGAGAGCGGGGTGTGAGCTCCGGCGGGGTAATTCGGGTCGGCTCCCTGTTTCAGGCAATCCTTGACTGCTTTTTCAATCTGGGCATCCCACTCTTTGCGGTCCCGAGTCATTTTGAAATGCGACGATTTGGAATGCAGCATATCGCAGATTTTCTGGGCACTAGCTTTTTGTTCCTCCGCGGGTGTCTTATATGTTTTTCGGCCCATGGGGAGCTTTGCTTTCTTTCTCCACGGCTGTGACGCTACCTCGTCGGCTACGGGTTTACCCAGGGCGTGCGCCCCCAGAAGCCATTTGCGTGCTTTGGTTTCGTCTTTTTCAACACCGTCACCATTGCGATAGGCCTTGTACAGCTCATAGCATGCGTCCGCATCTTTGTCGAGCCGTTTATATAGTGTCTCAAATTCCGCTTCGGTCAGGGCGGCAGCTGTGCCGAGGGTTAATAGAAAAGTGCCGAGATTCAGTAGTTTCATGTCTATATGCTAGCATGTTATGTTAATCTGTCAAGGATTTATGCGATGCGTTGCCAGAGGTGTTCTGTCTTCGCGGTGACAGACTGGGGGTCTCGGATTTATCCGTGCAGCATGGTGAACCATGGTCACTTGACGAGGTGGCGGGTGTGAGAGAACCGGCGCGTAGTAACAAAAAAAGACACACCGTGAAGGTGGAGCGATGCGGGGAAGAAAGAGCGTTGGTTGCACCCCTTGGCGGGGTGCAATGAACCCGCGTCCGCCCCCCGGCCCCTTGCTGGGCAAGGGGTAAACCTGCCCAGAGGTGTCTGGGCAGGCCGGGGGCTGGAAAGCACACTGTGCTTTCCAGCCTCATCCGTGCAGCATGGTGAACCAGGGTCACTTGACGAGGTTACGGGTGCGAGAGACCCGACGCGGAGTTACACGAAAAAAGGCACTCCGATTGGAGTGCCTTTTTTCGTGTAAAACGAAGCGGACGGGGCTCGAACCCGCGACCTCAGCCGTGACAGGGCTGCGCTCTAACCAAACTGAGCTACCGCTCCGTCGGTTTTACCGAGTTCGCCGCTTTGCAGCGGGAACGGGCGCATTATACAGATGCTGCGGCGGCATTGCAAGCCTTTTTTGAAAAAAATGTTGCATCAAGTGACAAAAATGCTAGAATGAGGGCTGGAATCATAGCTGAATTGTCATGAAACGCAAAGAGATAGAGCAATTGCAGGCGGTGGGGCTGATATCGGACGAGCAGGCGGTGGCGATTGCGGAGCATTTTCATCTGAATGGCGGGCGCCGGTGGAACTGGCTGGTGCTGAGCATGTCTACCCTGGCGGGCGGGCTGATTCTGGGCGGTATCATCATGCTGATATCGGCGAACTGGGAGGCTATCCCGGATGTGGTGAAGATGGTGGTGGCCATGGCGCTGCTGGTGGGGTTCTGGGTGGCCTGGGCCCGCACGCGGGAGACCTATCCGTGGATATCGGAGGGGCTGGGCCTGGTGGGCGGCGGCATGTGGCTGGGCTGCATTGCGCTCTACGGGCAGATTTTTCAGCTCCAGAATCCCTTTGCGGAGGGGTGTGCCTTGTTCTTCCTGGGTGTGTGTGCCATTCCGTTTATCGTGCGGCAGCGCCTGCTGGTGGTAGTGGTGGCGGTAACGAGTGCGGTGCTGCTGGTGGCTCTGGAGGATAATCGGGACTCCTGGTTGAGTCTGCATTCCTGCATCCGGTCGGAGGCGGCCATGGCGGGGGCCTGCCTGCTGCTGAGCCTGCTGTGGTGGCTGCTGGGTGAGCACTGGCGCGGTGCAAAGGGATTCTGCCGCAGCTATGCCTGGTTGGGTGAGGCTGCCATTTTCCCCTGGCTTTGCATGGCGCAGGCGCAGTTGTTCTACCATGCCTTCTGGTTTGAGAAGTGGCAGCCTGAACTATATGTGGTGCTGCTGGCGGTGCCGGCGCTGCTGCTGTGGAAACCGAGGGAAATTTCCTGGTCCCACTGGGGGCTGATGATGGCTCTGCTTTCCCTACCGTATCCTATCGGGCTGATGCTGAAAGGTTCTGCTGGGGGCGAGTTCATGGGCGTGCTTTGCGGGTTTGCCATGGGCGGCGGGTTGATGTATCTGGGTCACGCAGCGAAGCGCCTTTCCTGGCTGAATTACGGCTCGCTGATGGTCTTTTTTGCTGGAATTGCGCTGATTGCAAATGTGCTGGAATCACTCACCGGTTCGGGGCTGGTGCTGATAATAGCCGGTCTGCTGATGCTGGGGCTGGTGTGGCTGTTGGAAAAACAGCGTCGTGCGCTAGCAAAGTCTATTAAGGAGAAAGCCTGAAACCCTTTTCTGATGATGAAACGCGTTTATCTGTTATTTGCTGTGGTGGCTGCCCAGTTAATCTGGCTGGGGTGGAATTATGCCGACCGCACCCGCGAGATGGCCGAGGCTCCGGTGATTCACATTGAGTGCACGGACTACGACCCGCGAGACTTGTTCCGCGGGGATTATGTGAGCATCCGGACCCACCAGGAGGTGTCGCTGGAGCTGGCGGGGGCTTCCATCTACTGGGGCGAGAAAGTCTGCAACAGCGTGAATACCTACTCCCGCTGGAACAGTGATACCTGCAAGCATGAGCCCTATCCGGTCTCGAATCCCCTGCCGCCCAGAACCGCTCCGGATGGCTCATCTGTAGAAATAGGTGATGGCCTTGAGCATGGATACTCCGGGCCTGGCGGGACGGTGACTTTCTTAGGAATTTCAGAGCAACTGGCCGTCTACTGGAAGAAAGAGGCGGATGGCCTTCACCACGTGTGTCGCGTAGAGGCTCCCGGTTCTGCACAGGATTCTCCGGCTGCGGGTGAAACCCGCGCTCTGATGTGGGGCGATATAGTATCGGATTTCGAGATCGAGAAGGAGGGAGAGAAGATTATATCGGTGAAGCAGAAGGCGAACCTGCGTTTGTCTTTTTCCCGGGACTATTGGAAAAATATGCGCTTCTATGTGGAAGAAGGCACGGGGGATATCCGTCGGCTCTGGCTCAATGAGATTGAGGGGAAGGATAATGTGCCGCTCGATAAAGTCCGCCGCACTGTGGATATCGTCCTCCGCGGGAATGCCGCCGCCATTCCCCGCATGTTGTACCTGAACGGTGTGCCCTATCCCGAGGCGGTGGAGCAGATGCGGAATAAGACGTTTAAGTGGGAGTGAAATGAAATATAAGAAAAAACTTATATTATAGTCTTGCCGTCAGGTGGCTGATTTGCTAGAATACCCTTGCCGGATGAGCAAATGGAACATCATAGAGGCGGCGCAGTATCACCGCGATCTGAAGAAGATGCTGAAGAAGTATCCTCGGGAAACTGAGCAGATGCTGGTCAATCTGGTGCGTTACCGCGATGCTCTGGAGAGGAACGATAATCCGCTGCTGCTTGTGCAGTTCCCTTTTGTGCATCGGGAGACGTCCGGATGTCATGCCCTGACTCAGCAACCCCTTTCATCGGCAGCGCAAACCCGGTTATATCTGTATTGTCACATAGATGAACATAATCTGCATTTAATTTGTCTAGGAGATAAGCACAGCCAGCCGGGTGATAATCGCTTCTGCTCGGAATATGTCAAGAACCTGAAATCATAAAGAAGTTATGGATGATAAAGAATATCTTAACCCCGATCCCGGATTGGGAACCTCTCATTCGACTTTGAAAGAGGGGCATGTACCCCATTTGATTTCAGAGACGGACTGGGATGCTATAGAGAATGAAGCCAGGGCCTATTCCATTGCAGACCGTCTGGTGGAAATGCGAGTATCGGCCGGTCTTTCGCAAAAGGATATGGCGGTTGCGTTGAATTGCCGTCAGCCGCGTATTGCGGAAATTGAGTCGACTCCCAATGAAAAGATGAGCTTGAAATCGATTTCCCGCTATGTTGAGGTGACTCGTAAAAACTTGGATGTCGTGCTGCAGGACGGTAAACGCTTTGTGATGCGGCCTGCTCCCAAAAAATCGAAGTCCCGGGAGCTGACATACGCATAGGGTGGGGAATCTTTCCCAATGAAAGGGGGAAAGATAGGCCCGGGAAATAAAGGAAAACGATATCCAGTCTCCTGCGGAGACTGGCCGATGTCCGGCTGCGCCGGACGATATCTTGCCTGCGGCAAGACGATATCCGCGCTGCGGACCTCTATAACCCCATCTTACCCGGGTTGAGGATACCAGCGGGGTCGAGGGCAGCTTTGAGGACCCGGTGGGTATCCATGGCCACGTCACCAATGGCGCGCGGGAACCAGCGGGCTTTGGCCAGGCCGATGCCGTGCTCGCCGGTGATGCTGCCGCCGTGGCTCATCACCCAGTCGAAAAGTCGGTTTACCAGGGCATCAGCCGGTTCGCGGATATCGCGTCCCTCGTTATCCTTGAGCACCATGATGTTTGTGTGGATGTTGCCATCCCCACTGTGGCCGAAACAGGCCACGGGGATGCCGGTTTCCTGTTGCATGCTCTCACAGAAGCTGACCAGCTCCACCAGCTGGGAACGGGGAATCACAATATCCTCGTTCAGCTTGGTGAGACCGGTGGCTTTCAGGCTGTACGAGAACTCGCGGCGCAGTTGCCATATGGCCTCCACCTCGGCCTCGGTACGGGCATAGACCACTTCCGTGGCTCCGGTGTCGCGCAGAATGCCGGCAATGGCCTCTAACTCGGTGGCCACGGCATCTGCCTGACCGTCAATCTCGATGATGATGTGCCCCTTGGCACCGGCGGGCAGGGCGCTGGGGCCCAGGTGATTGCGGGCGGCGGCCAGGGTGAAGGCATCCGTGATTTCGATGGCGCAGGGCAGGTGGCCGCCCTGCAGGGTGTTCTGCACAGCGGCTGCGGCCAGGGCAAACTGCGGGAAACTGGCGTGCAGCGCGGCGCGGGCCGGGGGCGCGGGAATAATGCGCAGCGTGGCTTCGGTCACAATGCCGAGCATGCCTTCACTGCCGCAGAAGAGCCCCACCAGGTCAAAGCCCTGCTTATTCTTGTGCGTGCGGCCACCGCAGCGCAGAATGCGTCCATCTGCCAGCACAACGGTGAGCCCCAGCACATACGCGCGGGTCACGCCGTATTTCAGGCAGCGCGGGCCGCCGGCATTCGTGGCGATATTGCCGCCGATGCTGGATTCCTTGCGGGAGGCGGGGTCGGGCGGGTAGAACCAGCCCACTTCGGCACAGGCGGCCTGTAAATCTGCGGTGAGCACTCCGGCTTCTGCCACGGCCACTCCATCCCCGGGGTTTACCTCCAGAATGCGGGTCATGCGCGCCACGGAGACAACAATGCCGCCCTGCACAGGCACGCAGCCGCCCACATAGCCCACGCCCGCACCACGCGGGGTCACGGGAATGCCCCTTTCATATGCAAAACGCAGGACTGCCGACACCTGCTCGGTAGAGGTAGCCAGCACCACAGCCTGCGGTAGCGCTTCGGCGTGCCATTTGTCCCCCGCGTGGGCGCGGAGGCATTCCTCATCCGTCCGCACACAGTCACCCAGCAGAAGTTTTAGTTCTTCAATCCACTCCGGAATCATGGCCTCAATAGTCATTAGTCACTCGTCAATTGTCAATCCTTATTCGTTCCCCAGCGGCGATGCAGCCAGGCTTCCACGGGCGAGAAGAGAATCTTATCCGCCAGCAGACCCACGGCAATGATGATAAACATAATGCCGATGACCTGGTACATGCGCTGCAGCTCGCGGCCATAGTGCAGATACTGGCCGATACCGAAGCCCGATACCACAGAAACATAGATTTCCGCCGCCATGAGGGAACGCCAGGCAAAGGCCCAGCCCTGCTTCATGCCGCTCACCACAAAGGGGGCAGAGGCGGGCAGTGTCACAAATACCAGGGTATGCAGCGGGCTGGAACCCATGGTGCGGGCGGCGCGGGCATAGATGGGCGGCACGTTCTTCATGCCGTTCTGGGTGGAGAGCAGCACACTCCACAGCGTGCCCATGATGACCACGAAGAGAAGGGCTGATTCCGTTTGCCCGAACCAGATGCAGGCCAGCGGCACCCAGCACACGCTGGGCAGAGCCTGCAAACCCAGGGCCAGCATGCCCAGGGTATCATTCACGCTGCGAAAACGAGCAGCCAGCATACCCAGCGGCACACCCAGAATAAGGCCGATGATATAGCCGATGAGCAGACGCCGCAGGGTGATGAGCATGGACAGCGGGATTTTTCCGTTCACGGTGTTATCCCACAGGTAATGTCCCACTGTGCTGGGTGGGGGAAGTACATAGGGAGACCACAGGCTGATATCCAGCCCGAATGCGGCAAGATCGCCCGTAAGCGCGGCCCACACCAGAATGAGCAGCAGGAAGAAGAGGACGGTGATGATAACGCGTTTCATGGCGGTTTAATCAGATTCGTTGGCGGTGTAGCCCTTGAGCGCGGAGGTGATGCTCTGCGAAATGTCGGCCAGGTCGTGGTTGTTGATATTGCGCGGGCGGGCGAGGTACACGGGGAACTCCTCGCGCACGCGGCCGGGATGCGGCGAGAACAGGATGACGCGGCTGCCAAGGCATACAGCCTCGCGCACGTTGTGGGTCACAAAGACAATGGTCTTGCGGCGTTTCTCCCATACATCCTGAATATCACCATAGAGCTGTTCACGGGTCATGGCATCCAACGCGGAGAAGGGCTCATCCATGAGCAGAATCTTGGGGTTCGGCGCCAGAGAACGAGCCAGCGCCACGCGCTGGCGCATGCCGCCGCTCAGTTCGTGAATGTTGGCGTGCGCAAAGCGGTCCATCTTTACCAGATACAGGTAGTATTTGGCTACTTCCAGACGTTCTTTGTTGGTCAGGTTCGGCTTCTGTTTCAGCCCGAACATTACATTGCCGATGACATCCAGCCAGGGGAAGAGAGCGTGCTCCTGGAACATGACCATGCGGTCGCGCCCAGGGCCGGTGATGGGTGTGCCATCGATGAGCGCCATGCCGCTGTCCGGCTTATCCAGCCCGGCTATGATGTTGAGCAAGGTGGATTTGCCGCATCCACTGGGCCCCACAAAGCAGACAAACTCGCCCTCGTTGATGGTGAGCGATACATCGTCCAGCGCGCGAACGGTGCCTCGCTTGGTCACGAAATCCTTGCACACATGCTCAATGCTGAGCTTGGCTGTGGGGAAGTGGTGTATTTCCTCGTGTAATTTCTCCTGTGTCATCAGTCTTGCTTGTAAATCATTCCATCCAGCGGCGGCACGCGGTCCAGCAGGTCGGCTTTCTGCGCATCCTGCACAAATTGCTTCAGCCCCGGCAGGTCAATATCTGTGGTCAGTTTCAGGCGCTTCCAGGCGCTGCGCACCAGCTCGGGCTCCATGGGAGCCTGGGTCAGCAGGGTAAGTTCTTCCACCACGCGTGCCTGCGCTTCCTCGGGGTTGTCGATAATCCACTGGGTCAGTTCCTTGTGGGCGCGGATGATGGTGGCGGCCTCCTGCGGGTGGTGCTTCAGCCAGCCCTCGCGGCCAACCAGCACGGTGGTGACCACATCCGGCTCCTGCACCAGAATGCGGGCGCCGGCCATGCTCTCCAGGCGGGAAACCCAGGGCTCCACCGTCCAGCTGGCGTCAATTTCGCCCTGCTTCATGAGCTGCAGCTGCATGGAGTTCGGGGTGGGTGCCACGCGGCAGTCGCCCGCGCCCTCCAGCGTGCAGCTCAGACCATTGCGGGCCAGCCAGGCGCGGCAGGAAACATCCTGCGTGTTGCCCAGCTGCGGCGTGGCGATGCTGCGTCCCTTGAAATCAGCGGGGGTGTTGATACTGCTGCCGGGTGCTACCATGAGCGCTGCACCGCCATTCACGGCTCCCGCCAGGATTCGCACCTCGCGTCCGGCGGATACAGCGTAGGCATTCAGCGCGGGGCTGGGGCCTACATAGGTGAGATCTGCGGTGCGGCCGAACAGGGCCTCCATGGCTGTGGGACCGGCGTTGTAGGTGTACCATTCAATGGAATACCCGGGCAGGTAGCGCTCGAACCAGCCCTCGCCGTGGCGGCTCATGTTGCGTGCTACGAGTGCCTGCACATGAGTCACGTTCGGAAACCCGCCTATGCGGATGACCTTGCTGTCCGGGTTCTCCTGATTGCACCCCGCCACAAGAAGCAGGGCACAGGCCAGAATCAGGCAACTGAGCAGTTTTTTGAGCATTCGTCACAGAGTACCAGAATCCCCGCCCGCGGTCAAGCTGCAAGTGCGACAATGGGATTGACGATTGACTATTGACGATTGACTATTGGAGGGCGGGTGGTGGAATCGGGATTCGGAGCGGGGGGACTTCAGTCCCTCTTTTACATATCCAGGAATGGATAAATAAAGAGGGCGTAGACAACCGAACCGACGGCATAGCTGGCGGCCGTGAGAGGTAAATCAACTCCATAGCTCAGCGCCACGGCAAGCGGCAGACGGAGTTTGTTGCCCGTGGTGCGGATGGTGGGCAACTCCCGAAATGCGGTAGAGCCTTGGTAAAGCGAGGGCATCAGCGTGAGCCAGTCCCGCGGCTTGATGAAGTATTCGCTCGGAATGCCGGCTCTGGGAACTTCATCGATTTCTACGCGCTTAGCTCGCGTGTATTCGAAATCCACAGCCTTGATGAAGGCGGGCAAATCTGCCCTGTTGGCATCCAGACGGACGAGGTACAGTTCTGCTCCGGGGACTTCCGTATCATCAGAAACTTGGCTTTCCGGGTTGCGTGTGTAGACATGAAGCAGCATGATAAATCCCATGGTTTTCGGATTAAGCTGCTTATATTCAATCATGACTTCGCGGTAAGGAACGCCGTCGAGTAGGTAAAACTGAGGTTCATCGAGATTCCCCTGCATTGGCACCGCCTTGCCGATGCTGTCGAGCTTGGCACCTGTATTGAAGGTGACGCAACTGCACAGGCAGCAGAGGGCGACAAGAGAGAGAAAAATCTTCTGGAACATGGCGGTGATATTGTATCATGAAAACAACGAGAGTCAATCGGTCAGGATAACTCTTGCCATTTTGGCAAATGTTTGATATGTTTCTGCGTGCAGATTATGAGTAACAACGGTCAGACAAGTATCGACCTCCGGCAGCCAATCGGGGCTTTTTCGAAGGTTCTGATGGTGGTGCTGAGTGTGGGACTGCTGGCTTTTCTGGTCGGCGCTCTGCTGGGAGAATGCGAGGAGCCTTTGTGGAAGTGGCTCATTGTAGCCATGGCGGTGGTGCCAGCCTTGGGCAGTACCGGGGTAACTCTTTTTGTTCTGTGGGGACGGAAGAACCTTCTGCTGCAGGATGATGTGGTGGAAATTCACTGGGAAGTCTGGGGCTTCCGGCGCATCAAGCGTGTGCAGATAGGGCGCAGAAGCCGGCTTATTCTCAAAACTGCCTATGTTACAAGCCCTGGCGATGGAGACGGCCCTAATGTTACCGAAATGCTGGAGTTGCAGCTTACGGATGCCCATGGGTATACACAACGCCTGCTTCAGTTTGATGCGAGGCTGCGCCCGCAGGTGGAACAGATTGCTGCGGAGATTCTCCAGCAGTTGCCCCAGCTGGAGCTGGTGCAGGAGTGATGCTGCTTATCTGGGCTTGAAAACAGAGTCCTCCGGGCAATAGAGGTATTCCTCATGGCTCCGGGTGGTGTGGGGGGTATCTCCTTCTTTTTCTCCGGTGTGCAGTATGGTGTAGTCCACGGCCAGGTCGAGGAAATCATCTGCATTCATATCCATCGTCCGGATGGCTGCCCAGTGGGGCGGCGGGTAGAGACTGCCGTTGTCATGCGCATCGAAGCACTGAATTTCTAAACCTGGCAGACTCAGTATTCCGTTTCCTTTGCTGGTAATACTCAGGGTAAAGGGGATATCTGTATGCTGCGTTTCGAGAATGCCGGAGATGTCGGCCTCCTGTACTCCCTCTGTCACCATTTGTAAGAGACCGGTCAAATTACTGGCCTGTTTTATATCCCGGGCGTCAATACGCATATCCACGCGCTGGTGTATGCAGGCCGGTAACAACAGGAATATGGGGAGAAGAAAAATTTTCATTATCCAGTGGTAAAAAGCAGTCCTGCCGGAGCAGGGCTGCCATGGGTGGAAGTCTTGCCTGAAATCAGCGCATCATGCGGGGCTGAATGGGGCATGCGGAGTAATCACCAGCTGGCGCTTCCGTGGCGGGGATTTCTACCTTGGCGCCGGGGATGATTTCCATCTTGGTGACCGGGCGGAAGGGTGCCACTAAATCGCCGATTTCTCCGTAGCAATGATTCTGGGTCATGAGAACCTTGGAGCCAAGCTCAAGCTTGTCAATCAGCTCGAAAATGGCTGCGTCATCCTGGCCGGGTGTGGGCTTCTTCACATCCACCATGATGATGGAACCCGGTACCACCTTTTCATCGCCGTATTCGGAATTCTGGCAGTAGTCCACATTTCTGAGTACGCGGAAGCGGGCAACTTTCGTAGCGTGTCCGCACTTGTCGGGACAATCGGCGGTCATGCCGCGGCAGGGCAGCTCCATGAGCCCCAGGTAGGCGGCCTCAAAGCTGTTGGATGCAAGGACCTGTGCATTTTCAGGCATGGGGGAGGCCTGCAGGGCCGGAATGGCAAGCAGTGTCAGCAGAGTGGATAAGTTCTTCATGTCGTGTTGAGTGAGATTGGTTTTATTCTTCGATTCCGGCACCTTCTTTGTCGATGGTGTATGATTTCCAATGTTCCATAACATTGCCGGGATGTCCGGAAATGATGGTGCGGCCGGTGCGGTCCACAATGTTGCAGTGGGGAATACCACCGGCAGGGGCGTGGCCAGGTACTTTGGAACATTTGTCATCGTTGCCCATGACGGTGAGGAATTTGATTCGGAAACGGTTCACAAAGGTCTTGGCATCGGCCATGGTGCGGTCTTGACAGAACAGAACGATGTCCACTTTGCCGGATTTCTTGATTTCTTTGTAAATATCAACAATTTCCGGCATTTCTTTGCAGCAGGGACCACACCAGCTGGCTGAATACAGGAAAATGAAGTAATCGGCTTTGTCGTTGACGCGACCTTTCACTTTCTTGACCTTTTTCAGAGCCGGGATAATGGGACTGACCTCTTTTTTGACTTTCTTCTTTCTGGATGTCTCTGTAGTTGTTTCATCCGGGCTGTCCTGTGCCATGACGGGGAGCGGGGGCAAGGCCAGCAGGGAGAATAGAACTGTTGCAAAAGTAATGGTGCGTTTGAACATGTTGGCAGAGGAGGATTAAAGTTTTTGCAAGGCGTTGGCAAACTGTTGAAGGGCTTCCACCAGTTCCTGGCAATGATAGAAATCGTTTTTGATGGTGGTTGCTAATGCCTGGTGTAAAGTTGCTGCCGCAGTCTGGGCTTCTTGTCCCATTTCGGTTTGCATACGGGCTTTGTCCGCGGCGTCTGTATGTGGTTTGGCGGCGCGCAGCTGGTGGAGTATTCCGGTGAGTTGGTTGATTCCAGCTGCCACTTCCTGGGGAGCACTGGCAATACTCTTGATGTTGAGCAGTTGTGCAGCGCTATTAACGACATTGATTTGCGCTTCCAGATATTCGGAAACACCCAGACTTTCGACATGTTGTTGTGCAGCTGCCGGGGCTGTCATGACTGACACAGCAGCCAACAGTAGGAACGGGAGCTTGTTCATGCCGCCTAATATACTGCAATCACATTAGATAGGCAAGAGTAATCGCATAATAAAACTGCCGGGGCTGTAGTCGATGCCCAGCCCCGGCAGTGGTTCAGATTGCTAAGAAAAGTAATCAGTGTTTTTTACGCCAGAGCGGGGTGGAGATAATGCCGGCGTAGAGCAGGTCAAAAATGCCGATGCCGATAAACATCAGCTGCTCCTTACCCTCCAGGCTCAGCAGTGCGTAGCCCAGAAGAATGACACCCAGCAGCGCAAAGAGCGAAACGCGGGTAATAGTGGTGCGGCGGGATGAGTAGTCTGCCATGGCGTTTGATGTTTGGTTACTTGGTGAGACCGAGCAGCTCCATTTCGAAAATGAGCGTGCTGTTCGGGCCGATGCTGCCGGGGCCGTTGGCGCCGTAGGCAAGGTCGGCGGGAATGGTGACGCGCCACTTGGCACCCACGGGCATGAGCTTGAGTGCCTCTGTGAAACCGGGAATCACCTGACGGATGTTGAACTTCACGGGTGCCTGGCTCTGGTCGAACACCGTGCCGTCCACCAGCGTGCCCTTGTACATCACCTCGGCGGTGGGGGCTTCGCCGTGCTTGGCGGCGTCATAGCTTTCGCCGGTACCAGGGGTGATGACTTCGTACTGCAAGCCGGATTCGGTGGTGGTCACACCTTCGCGCTTGCCGTTTTCTTCCATGTATTTCTTGCCGATTTCGAGATTCTTCTGGGCCTTCTCGTCGCCGCGCTTCTGGAGCATGGTGAGGAAGGTCTGCTGGTATTCATTCACCTTCTCGTCGATGAGGCTCATATCCATGTTGCCGGAAAGGCCGTCCTGGAAACCCTTGCCCAGCATCTCTGCCAGCACATCGTCGCCCTGAAGACCGGGCAGCATCTGCGGCATTACCTGGCTGCCTACGCGGTAGCCGATGAGATAGGACATTACTTTAATCATCTGTTCTTTATCCATGCCCGGAATTTAGCACAGACAATCGTGGGAATCAATCTCCTTCCCGGTCATACAACCATGCCCGCAGGCATGGCACTACACCTGCGACATAATGGCCATGAATACCCCCATGGCAAACAGTAGAGCCAGAGTGGCAGCCATGGTGATTGTAACGACAATCGTGATGAGCGAGACTCGCAACCAGCTGAGCTTTGCGATACACCGCCCTATTGCCGCAGGAGTAAGTACAGTCAGGAAGAACAGAAGTATCTTGCACCAGCTCAGCCATTCCGGCTCGTTCATGGAGTCTGAAACACCGTAGGTGAGCTGAAGCCATATTCCAGCCGGGGCAAACAGACAGAATACCAGCACGCTGCATGCGATGGCGGAGAGTGCCGCTCGCGGAAAACTGCGACCGCTGCCGATATTGCCGAGCAGAAAGCCCAACAGGCAGATGCCGGTATAGACCAGGGGAATCAGAAGCAGCGCCAGGATTACCGTGAAGGAGAGCGCATCCACTAAGCCTGCCGGATTATGTGCTAACAGGGGTGTCATATTTTAGTGTTCTGCCGTTTCCTCGGCAGCGAGGTTGCGTGAATAATGAATAGTATTAATGCTGGTGGAAATCAACAATGGCGTATCTGTTGCTACGGCAGGAACTGGCGGATAATCTTTCTGTCCGGGGAGGCCATGGGGGTATCATCCAGACGTGTGAGGGGGATGAATTCCTCGCCGGGCTTGGGTGCTTCATCCTCAGCAGCGCGGAACAGGTGGCGGGTGACCTTGTAGCGCGTGATGCTGTATTTCTGGTCTGCCAGGTGGGGAAGGGCCGCGCAATGCTCCGTGCTGCGGCGGGGCAGGCGGTACATGCCGGCGTGGCGTTTGTTGCCGGCCTGTTTCTCCAGGAGCAACCCGGCTTCGGTCAGCAGGAAGATATCGTGATGCTCCATGGTGGTGATTTCTTTTTTCGGCAGTTTCACCGGCAGGGTTTCCGGATTCTCTGCCTGGCACCACGGACGCAGCGGGCAGAGCAGGCAATCCGGCCTGCCGCTGGTACAGATAGTCTGCCCCAGCTCCATGATGGCGGAATTATAGGCACGCGGGTTGGTGGGGTGCACCATTTCGGCTGCAAGTTTCCAGTGTTGCTTTCTGCCTGCCGGGGAATCCACCGGGGTTGCATCGTTGAACAGGCGGGCAAAGACGCGGGACACGTTGGCATCCACCAGCGGGGCGGGGTGGTTGAAGGCGAAGCTGAGCACGGCCCCCACGGTGTAGTCACCAATGCCCGGCAGGGTGCGGATTTCGCCCTCGGTGGCGGGGAATTGACCGCCGAAGTTCTCACAGATGCTTTTTGCTGCGGCTTGCAGCGCACGCACGCGGCGGTAATAGCCAAGTCCTTCCCAGGAACGCAGGGCTTCTTCTTCCGTGGCCGCAGCCAGCGCGGCAGGGGTGGGGAACTGCTGCATCCAGCGTTCATAACGTCCCAGTACAGTGGGAATGGTGGTTTGCTGCAGCATGATTTCGCTCACCAGAATGGCCCAGGGGTCCGTTGTGCGCCGCCACGGGTAGTCGCGTCCCTGAGTGGCGAACCAGTCCACCAGAGCCTGAGCCATTTCCTGCGCGTGGGGAATGCTCATTTGGATTGCGTGGTGTAGATGGAAATATCTGCCTGCCTGGTGCCGAGAAGCTGCTGAGCACGCATGAGTGCCTTGCGGGTGGACATGTTCGGATTCTTGGGCTCAATCAGGAAGATATTGCTTTCATGCTTGGTGCAGCCTTCCTGCAGCAGGTTCAGCACACCGCTCTTGCGGAGAATGCGGAATACCTCGCGGCTGGCACCGGAGATGATGATGTGGCGCCCCTTTTCGCGGATGAAGCGGATGAGTTCCTCCAGTGCGCAGACAGAGGTGGCATCCAGATTGCGGGCATTGCGCATGCGCAGCACCACTACGGCAAGACTGGGGTCTTCCGCAATGCGGGCTACCTGGCGGCGGAATAAATCAGCAGCGCCGAAGAAGATATCACCCTCCACATGGACAATGGAAATCTGCGGAAGTCGGTTTTCGGTGCGGGCGAGTTCTCGCAGCGTGCCGGCATCGTCAAAGGTGTATTCCACCAGTTCCGGCTTGGCGGCCTTGTGCAGGAACAGGGAGACGGAGATGACCACGCCCGCGAAGATGGCAATGTGCAGCGGCAGCAGCAGGGCGGCCACAAAGGTGACGCAGAGCACCAGTGCATCTCCCGGCGTGGAGCGGAAACAGATGCGAAGCAGCTTCTTATCGTACAGCGAAATGGCATTGGCCAGCACCAGCGCAGCCAGCACGCTGTGCGGAATCTTGGAGATGAGCGGGAAATTGGCCAGAATGAAGGTGATGCCCAGGCAGATAAGACCACAGTATACACCGGCAAAGCGCGTGGCTGCTCCGGCGGTGTAGTTGAGCATGGAGCGGGTGAGGGAGGCTGAGCAGGGAAGCGAGGTGGTGAGGGCAGAGCCTATGTTGGCCATACCCACGGCAAAGGTGTCCTGGTTCAGGTTAAGCGGTTCACCGGTCTTGGCGGAAAGGGTTTTGCTCATCACGGTCTGCTCCAGCGTGGAGAGGAAGGCAATACCCACAATAACCGGGATGAGTTCGTTAATATACTCCGGCAGTTCCCACACTGCCGGTGGTCGGCAGGAAAGGTCGCTCATGGTGAAATCACGCAGCATGCGCACACCTGCAAAATATCCTCCGGCCCAGGGTTGGCAGAGCACCCAGTTCAGCGCGCTCATGACCAGAAGAATGACCGCAAAGGTTGGTAAGCGTTTCAAATATTTCTTCAGCGGGATGAACAGTGCAAAGCTGAGCACGCCCAGCACAATGGGCTGCCACTGCACCATGTGCAGGTTGTTCAGGATGGCACTGGCCATGGTGAAAAAGGAACTCCCTGCCTCCACATCGTTGATGCCCATCACATATCGCGCCTGCGAGGCGATGATGAGGGTGGCGGCACCGGTTACATAGCCGACCAGTACGCTGCGGCTTACGAATTGCAGCATCTCCGTGGCTTTTACAAATGCGCCGATAACGCAGAGTAACCCTGCCAGGAACACGATAAGCGGCACAAAGATATGCGGCTGGCTCTGGATGCCGGGGGAGGAGGCCAGGAAGAAACTGGCTAGCATGAAAGCCGTGGCGTTGCTCGGGCCGCTGACGGTAAGACTGCAGCGCGTGAACAGCGGGGCTATGAATGTGCCCACCGTGGCTGCCATGATGCCGTAGATGCTGTCCAGCCCGGCCATAGCGGCAAAGGCCATGCCCTGGGGAAGCCCCACCAGGGCCACGTCTGTGGCGGCTTTCAAATCCCGCCCGGCTTTGCCCAGGGTATACCCTTTCAGCGCATGGCGAGCGGGCAGGGGATCAATCATCCCCTGCGCCAGAAAACTTTTCGCGCTTTTCCATCCCCAGCGCACTCTGTTAGCAAACATGCCCATTTGCCGTTTATTCTAGCACCGAATACCGCGCTCTGCAAGTGGAAAACATCCGTTTTTCTGATGATGTGCTCCGATAGAAGCGCGCCCCCAGCCGAGCCCGTTAATCCAGGTCGTTGATGGAATCGATGAGCTCGCGGAGCCGGGCGTAATTGCCGCGTTTGAAGGTGAACTTGACGCGGGAAAGATAACCGAGCCGCTCATCAGGGTCCGAGTGGTCCGATTCCAGCTGCACCATATCGTTCAGCGGCATGATATCCTTGAAATCATTCCGCAACCAGGGAAGCGAAGCCTCGGCCAGCGGGTGGGAAAGGCGAATGGAAAGCATATCGCCATCAAAATAATACGAATGATAGCGGCTGTAGAACTGGGCAATGTGGTGGTAGGCATCCTCCGCATCCTTGGAAACATAGAGCAGCTTCATATCCTCCGGCGAAATAAGGCCGGCTTCCAGTAGTTCTTTTTCGATAAAGTGAATCCAGCGGTGCCAGAACGATTCCCCCGGCGGATCCATGAGCACCACGGGGAAGATGGTGCATTTGCCTGTCTGTATCAGGGTGATGGCCTCGAAAATTTCATCCATGGTGCCGAATCCGCCAGGGAAGGCAACCAGCGCATCGCTCTGTTTCAGGAAATTGAGCTTGCGGGTGAAGAAGTAATAGAAATTCATCATCTTCTCACTCCCGTTCATGATGGGGTTCGGGTGCTGCTCGAATGGCAGCGTAATGTTGAGTCCGAAGGAATGCTCCTCGGTGGCACCCTCGTTGCAGGCCTGCATGAGCCCCGGCCCGCCACCCGTAATGACCATGTACCCCTGGCTGGAAACCAGATCGGCAAACGCCCGCGCCTGAATATAACTCGGATCGGTCTCACGAATTCGTGCTGAACCGAAACAGGCAATCTTGCGGCGGTTTTCGTAGGGGAGGAACATCTTATCCGCGCGGAACATTTCTTCCATGGCGCGGTTCATAATCTCCAGATCATGTTCTCCCAGGTTGCTGGCCGCTGCATTCATGGTTGTCGCCAGCATTTGCAGCACGGTATCCGGTGAATGCTCCCCGCAGAACCGGCGTGAAAGGTCGTATAGATTGGCGTCAAGAACCGGGTTTCCGGTGCTTACCGGAATGGAAAAGGATGCGTGCGTTTCAGCGCGGCTGTTGATATCACGGGCAGCTAGGAATTCAGGTTGGCTCATACTCTATAATATGCGCTCTACCTGGAATAAAGTCAATTTCAAAAATGAAAATCGAGTGTTATTGACCACCCGATTTTCGGAATTCAACGCGGATACGGCCCGGCTCCGTCTGCCGGTGCGTTCTACGCCTGCGGCAGCTATTCTGGCCTGCCTGGGCGTAGAAAAACAGCGTATCAGATGACCTGATACGCTGTTTTATGAAGCCTGGAGTTAACGAACCATCAGCTGGGAAAAATTGGCGGACGGGAGAAAAAATAAACCGGAATACGCAGAACGCGCTATTCTGGAAGCTTTGGTCAATCATTTCATTCATAGAGATTATACCGTAATTGGAAGCGAGGTTCATTTGGACATTTATGGCGACCGTCTTGTTGTAACCTCACCGGGAGGAATGTATAATGGTTTGTTGATACAAAACTTGGACATAGAAGATGTATCTTCGGAAAGGCGAAATCCCGTCCTTGCCAATGTAATGGCACAGTTGGATTACATGGAAAAACGAGGCAGCGGCCTTACTAGAATCTGCAATGAAACCAAGGCCTTGGAAGGTTATAGAGATGAACTGAAGCCTGTCTTCAAATCGACACCTACTCAATTTCAGACAATCATTTATGCTACCTCCGACAGTCAAAATGTCGGAGGCTTGTCGGAGATTAAACTTACTGAACGCCAACAGCATATACTTAATATAATAAACGAATCTCCGACAATCACCGCCAAGAAAATGTCGGAGGCTTTGTCGGTGAGTCAGAGGTCTATTGAACGTGATATTTCAGAACTGAAGAAAAAAGGTATTATACAGCGAGACGGAAAAGACCATGCTGGCGTGTGGGTAGTCGTTAAATGAGTAAAACGGATTTCACCCCTATGCCTCTCATCTTTGCATTTCTCGCCGCTCTCTTATCCATCGCTTGCATGGTGGTTTCGCTGTGGTATGGTGTGTTGTGGCTGGCGGGTAGTGTGGCCACGGCACAGGGGGCAGGCATTTTCATGCTCGGGCAGATTGAGGCGGTGTTCTGTGCGGTGTTCGCGCTGGTGCTGTGGCAGTATCACACCGGCAGCGAGAAGGTCACCCGCCTGCTGCGGTGGCTCATCGTGGCGCTGTTTGTCGAGGTGGGACTGGGGCTTGGTGGCTATGTGGTGTACACGGTGCACCAGCACCACACTCTGCAGACCCGCGGCCTGCCCGCCGAAGCCGTGGTGTACCGGCACGAGCGGGAAAGGGATTTCTCCTCCGATGACTCGTTGGACGAGACCTGCCACGCCTGCTATCGCTTCACTGCCTCCGATGGCAAGGTGTACGAAGGCCGGACAACCTTTTCCCTGGGTGAAATGAAGGCGGGGCACGAAATCAGCTTGCGCATGCACCCCTCGGCGCTGATGTACAAGGTGGGCAGCCGGTTACCTGTCCTTTATCTGCCGGAATCACCCGCCTGCCACATGATTAACACCCGGGAACAGATGTGGGGTTCTCTGATGGTGCAGATACCCCTGTGTCTACTTTCTTTCGGTGCTGCGGGATACATGGTGTACCAGGTCCGGCAATGGGATAGGAAACAATCCCGGCGACTGAAACTCTAGGCCTCCGACCATCGCTTGCAAAAGTCTTTTATCCCCTTGCAGGCGATGTTTCATTTTAGGTTGGCACTCGGCGAAAAGGGATGCTTAAGCAGTAGATTCCGTGTAGCTTGCCAGTTCGAGGCATCTTTGCTTGTCACAGAGCCGTCATCTGCCCAAAACTGCCTACTTGTCGCGGCGTAGCACGCAGTGCGAAGACGGAAGCTCACAGAATCAACAGATTGTAGATTCTAAACGTGTTTAGAGGCCCTAAAAGGCGGCTCTTCTGCTAGTTTTGTGG
>DEPT01000052.1 GCA_002358905.1 Akkermansiaceae bacterium UBA3385 | reverse complement strand
GGGTTGTGGCAATACTGGCAGCGCAGACTGCACCCGGAAAGGAACACAATGAAACGGATGCCCGGTCCATCGACCGTGCCGCAGGATTCTACTGAGTGAACAAGACCAGATACAGAGGCTGCTGTCATGCCCGTATGTTAGCACAGATTGGAACGATTATCAACTCTATTAGGAATTCTGCGTTCTGCATTAACATAGCGGCAACTCTTTTCTTTCGCGTCTCTCTTTCAGAATCTGGTTGGTCAGGCTGATGGCTGCAGAGCAGTAGTGTCGCTTGCTCCACACCTCGCGGCATAAGGCGCGGATTTCATCGTCGCTCTGCACGTTGTTTGCGCGCTGCCGGATGCTATCCAGGTAGGCCGCTATGGTTGCTTCTTTCCGCCGCGCCCCTTCGGACTGTTCTTCAAGCCTGCGGCGCAGGTTGAAGCGCTCTCGTTTCGTCATCGGGCGAGTGTATTTCAGTTTTTTCTGTTTCATAGGGGGGGCGTTTTATTTAACAGGGTATTGAGAGACCGGCGTGTCAACCGCAGCGGTCAGCATCTGTCGGGCAAAACAGGGGGTGTGGAAGAGGTCGATTTCTGTGCCGCGCATCGGGAGGGGCAGGGGAAGCGGCTTCGACCTGACCCCACAGATGCGGATGGGCGGCAGGGCTACATCTTCTCCGTTGGGCTTATGTTCCACCAGATACACTGCCGGAGCTATGGCTTCTGCCTTCATGCGGGCGATAAAATCGGTGAACCGGGGGGGAGTGGAGAAAATCAACGAGCTTCGACTGAATCTGAGCGCTCAGCCGGTAGGCACCGTGCGGCATCGTAGGCGGGGCATCCTGGGGCTCAATCCGGCAGTACGAGTTGCCGTTTCCACGCTGCAGCCCGTACCGCAGCCATCGCAGCAGGTAGTAGAGCTTTTTGTTGCGCTGCCGCTTCTCCTGCGAGGCGGGGGGATTGAGAGGTACAATGATGCTGATGCTGCGGAAAGGTCGTGTTTGCTTTTTGGTCATTCGGTTCATAGAATAGGGGTGGGATGGTGTTGAAATGGGCATTATTTCGCTTTGCTGAGACTGATAACTGGAAGGTTTTCGCTCCCTCTCACTGCAAGCATCAGAGGGTTTTCCCGCATGCCGGTAATGATTTTGCTAATGCATGGACGCTCTGTGGTCAGGCGGTACAGCCTCGGCCTGTATTCCTGCATGCAGAGGCCTTCATCAGTCATTTCACTGTAGGTATAGATGCGCTCGCGCTCCATCGTCAGGAACTCATCGCAGATTGGTACACACATCGGGTATTCGAGCGAATCCGCCCTTACTGATTCTGTTTGCTTCGGCAGCATTATGTGAGTGTCTCCTCCCAGGTAGAGATTCCAGTATTGCTCTGCATGCCAGGGAAAGTCGCGCACTTCTGGCCGGTGAGACACCCAGTCGCGGTAGGCGGCGCCTTCCTCCGGGCCATACTCCCGCGTATCCTCGCCCGAAATCCGGGGGATATAGGCCGGAACATTCTTCTGCACAACCTGACAGCCCAGCAGCGGCACCACCTCGCCCGATTCTGCATCCTCCACTCCTAGAATCAGCTCCGGGTCCTGCTCCAGCATCTCCATGATGGCGCGGATGCTTCTGAACACCGGCTGACCTTCTTCCACTTCTATGCGGGCGCGTCGCCAGCCTCCCTTCGGGGCCCGCTCCAGCACCGTGCGGTGGTACTCCGGTTCCGCCTTCAAGTGGTCGCGCAGCGGTGTGTCTGATTCGCTCCTGAACCAGCTTTGTGATTTCGCATCCCATACCTGTATCGGTATCTGAACTAATCCTCCCAGGGTGAGTTTCATTCCTTCTTGTTTGTTGGTATTCATATTGGTGTAATAGTTGGTAGTTGTGAAAAAACGGGTATGCCGCTGCAGACCATGGGGCACCAGCCAAGCATGCACAGCACAAGGCCGGAGCACAGCTCACGCCGGAAGCCGCCGTAGAAATTCCTTATTACGCACCATGCACCAATTGCACAGCACAACAACACACGGGTATCAACAACACTGCGGCTCCTTCCGCAATAGAGGTAGTATTCATAACAATGATGATAAACAGTTTGATTTGGATTTGATAGACAGATGCACGCTGCTCATGCTGCGTACGAGTCCTGTATAGCACATTACGCAGAAAAGTCAATGAATATGCTACAGTAAAAATCCCCTTTACCAGAAAAGGAAAAGGGGATAAGTGAGGTTTTTATTCTAATCTGTCCGATAAGTTAATACCCTTGCTGGGTAGTTCAGGTAATCCAAGGGACAGGATATCAATGATACGTTGATGTCGGCTTCGCTGAGATTAAAGGCGGCGGCTATCAGCTTGCGATATTCCTTCATCTGCCCGGCGTAGTGGTTGGTAAGCCAATCCTCGAAACAGTCGTAGCCTTCCCGCTCCCCCGGCTTGTTGGTCTTGAAGTCGATGATATGAGCTGCTGAGACCTCGCCGTGTTCGTTATGGGTAAGGATAAGTCTGTCGATGGTGGCGGATATCCATTCATCCCGGGAGTTGATGGCTTCAATGGATTGCTCGTTGTAGACTTCCTGTCCTGCCTGAGCGGTGAAGAGAACTGCTACATCCGGCTCTTTCAGCGCTGCGGCCACTACCTGTTGCGCCTCGCTTTCCGGATTCTGCAGCCAGCTGGGCAGGGGGGCATTCAGCCAGGTAATTTGCTCGAAACAGGCATGAACCCGGGTGCCGAAATCGGAGCCAGAGGAATCGCCACTCACCAGGGCATCCTGCGCTTTTTCCGGTGCTGATTCACCTGCCATGGCGGACGGGGAGATGCGGTTTCTGTCCTGTTTCGCTTCGCCCAAGGGCTTTAATATCAGCGGGGCCGTTGCCAGTTCTTCCCTGGCTGTCTTTTGCAGATACCAGTCTGCAAGGCCGAATTCTGTGGGCGTATCGGGAGTGGCCTCAATATTCTCCTCTTTCAATGCTTCCAGAATCCAGTCAGATTCTTTTTCGCATTTTTCCTTTCCTTGCTCCGGCAACAGAAGGTAATTGGCATAGCGGGCGCGGGTGAGAGCCACATACATCAGGTTGTAGGCGTCATCGCGGCGGGCTTTTTTCCATGAGTCTTCGTAGTTTTGCAGCTGTGGCCAGAATTGGCGCTCTGCCGCTGTGCCGGGATGCACCAGAATGCCCTCCTGCGCTTCGGAAATGAAGTAGGGAATCCCTTCCGCACGCGGTTGGTCGACAGCTTTGGAGCCAAGGAAGGGCAGAATCACCGCATCGAACTCTGCACCTTTACTCTTGTGCATGGTCATGACCTGCACAAATTGGGCAGAGCCATTCTCCTTGCGGCAGCAGGTGCGCATATGCAGCAGCCATTCATCAAGCGAGCCTCCGGCGGCATCGAAGCTCACCGCTTCCTCCAGCCATTCATCTAGCATGCGGCGGGAATTCAGTTTCGGCAGATAAGCGGACAGTTCCTGAATGAGCGCTGCGTAACCACGCGTGTTGAGCCTGTTCATCCAGGAATCCCAGACAGCACTGCGAGGAAGGGGGCCAGACTCATCCTCCAGCTGCATGATACGCCCCATGGGAGATGTTTTCAGCACATTGTAGCGGTATTTGTCTGCCGGCTCCCGCAGCCAGAGGAAGAAGGAGAGCAGGAGTTCACCCAGCGGCGATGCTTCTGCCAGCGGAGAGTCTTCCACCAGCTGCACCGGAATCAGGGGTTTGTATCGGCGTAACCAGGACACAATGCTTCGGGCTGCATCCCCTTTTCTCATCAGAATGGCCACGCTGATGCCGTTTTTTAAATGTCGCATGCCTTGCCCTCCGGGCTCAGTGAGCTCTTCCAGTATATCGCCGATGGCCTGGCATGCGTTCTGCAGCGTTTGTTCAGCCTTATCCTTGGGCAGAACGTTGATTCGGACGTATCCCTTTTTATTGCAGTTGCTGGTATGGCTGCAGTGTTGGGAAAATTCCTTGTCCACCTCGGGATTTTTTCTAAAGACCATGTTGGTGAACTCCATGATTTCCGGCACGGATCGGCGGCTTTCCTTTAGTGAGGAATTGGTGAGACCGTGCTTCTGCCAATCATAGCCATCCCTGGAGGGAATGGAGCCTCGCAGTTGTTCAAAGAGCTCGGCAGAGGCTCCGCGGAAACTATAGATGCTTTGCTTCTTGTCTCCCACAACGAAAAGAGATTTATCCGGATACTGAGCATTTTCCTTCAGTAGGTTGCTGAGTATTTCCCACTGCACAGGATCAGTGTCCTGGAACTCATCGAGCATCCAGTGGTCGAGCTTCGTGGTGAGGTTGAGCGCCATGCCAGAATCTTCTTCGGCTGCATTGTGTCCCAGAAGCTGGCGCGCGCCTTGTTTGATGTCATCGAAAGTACATAAGCCATCGCGCAGAATGCTTTCCCGGTAGGAGGTGTAGTATTTACTCAGCAGCTCATGCATGGCTACGGAACGTTCCTGTACGGTTCGCAGGAAAAGCTCGGCGCACGCTTTTTTTAAATCCGTTATCAATTCGCGCAATTGGTCATCGCGCTCCAGCTCAGCATCCGGAGCCAGGTATTGTTCATCCTCATTGAGCCAGGCATTAAAGGAATCCGAGGCTTTGAACTCTCCCTTCCGGATTTTTGTAGCTACCGTGGATAATGTCTTTTTGACATAGTTGCGGGGCTTTTTCCAGCTGATGGTTTCCACCAACTCGTTGATTTCCCGCTGGATGCTCTCCACCTCTTCATCCGTTACCAGTTTTGCATTACTGCAATCCGGAAGACCGAAGGGAGCCGGAGCGCCCCAGGGGGCTTTCTGGGGAAATTCCTTGTAGAGGCTCAGATAGGTGTTGACATTGTTTTCCAACAGATCCAGAAGAGCTCCACCCTTGTCTTCTGCAATGCTGGATAGCAGTGAGATGAGGGCTGATTCGTGGTGCGATGATTTTTCGCTTTCCTCCAGCATGGCAAGCAAAGCAGTGCGGGTAGCACGTTGCTGCTGCAGGGCGTTCATGGGGGAAACGCTGCTTAGCCCCGCACGATGTATATCCGCCGCCACCACGCGGTTGAAGAAACTGTCGAGGGTGGAAAGCTGCAGGTCGGAACTTTTGCTCAGAACTCGTAGAAGCAAATCTGCAAAGAATTCCGTGGTGAGCTGCGGCAGTGCCGGTTCACCAGGGATGGGAGTGAGATGTTCCGGGAAACAGCCTTGAGCCATCGCCCTCTTCAGAACAGGAATGGCTGCCGGATACAGGGCAACCGGATTGGCGGATTCAGAGAGAGACTTGTCTGCATTCAGGTGCAGTCCTGTCCAGGTTTCCCAGACTCGGGCAGCCATACTGTTGCGTTCGGGAAAATCTCGGTCAGGTTTGCCCATCGCTCCCTCTGAAAGGGCTTGGAAGATGCGGTTCCGGAATTCACCTGCGGCCTTTTTGGTGAAGGTCAACGCAATCATCTTCTCCGGTTTTGCACCAAGTGCCAGCAGCGCCACGAAGCGTGAGGTGAGCTGGTAGGTTTTGCCGGTGCCGGCGGAGGCTGCAATGAGATTGCCGGAAATCTGCTTGTAGTGGGGAGTGTTCATGGGGTAATTACAGGGTGTCTGTTTCCGGTTCGGGAAGGGACAGGGGCGGGAGACTGCACATGACGCGAGGATCCGGGTCTTTGTATATGTTCAGAGCACCGAAATTACTGTACATCATGCTGCGTCCCAGGGATTCTGCGGAGTACAGGCATTTGCCCGCACGCATGAGAGCGGCGGCTTGCTGCACGCAGGTCATTGCCTGGTCATGCAGCTCCCGCGTCATGGCGGATTTGCTGGATACCCCACCCATGGGTGCGTAGGAAACCTTTCCCGGCCTGGTGCGGGGAATGTTGTAGAATGCGGTTTCCGGCACTTCCGGCAGATGGTGAATCTGGCGCAGGGCTTCGGCGTATAGCGGCAGCTGCACACTGGCCCATCGGAAGTACTCTCCTTTTTCGTTCTGCATAGTCAAGGCGGTGGGCATGTAGTGCTGGTACAGGGCTGCAGATGCTTCAGAGAGCTTTTCCCAGTGCGTACTGCGCGGGTCTGAATCATTTGTCTTGTAGTCAATCACGCGCATGCGGCCATCCTCCCGGTGGCGGTCTACGCGATCCACTCGCATATCAAAGAGCAGCGGGGCTCCTCCATCTGCATCGGGTAGTTTGAAGCACAATTGTTCCTCGCAGAGGATGACCTCCCATCCATTGCAGAGTTCCTGGGCGTGCTGTCGGGCAAACTCCTGCACGCTCTTCTGCAGGTTGCGCAGCAGGATTCGTATGGGGATAGGCAGCTTGTCCTCTTCATCGCCGTATTGTCTGACCACATGCTTGGTTGCGGCCTTTTCGGCATAGGTGGTGATCTCCTCGGTTAATGCGGCAAGGTTGCTTTCCTCATCAGCGCTGGCAAAACGGGTGGTGATATCCTGCAGAATGGCATGCAGCAAGGTGCCGTATTCTGCGGCATCCGGTTCAGATTTTCCTTCCTCCAGCGCATCGCCCGGGGCAATCCTCAACAGCCTCTCCATCCAGAAACGGAGGGGGCAGCTCAGGAAGTTCTTGATGGCAGAGGGGGAGAAGGTTCGCTGCGGGTTAGTGTAGGGATTGCAGATACCCGGTGCAATGAGTGCCGCGCTTTCCATGGAATCCGCCGCCGCTGCTGATTTTTCCTGCGTGATGAAGGGCAGAAGGTCGTAGGCTGCCGAGTTGGTTTCAGTAGGTGGGTCTGAGAACAGCCAGCTGACTCGCTCTGCTGTTTCTGCAGCCGTGCTGCAGCGAAGGAGCAGGGAGGAGGGGGCTATGGGTGTGCCGTCCACCGAGCAGGAAGCCAGAACAAAATGTACCGAACCGGCGGGGCGGCTGTGCAGCAGAGCGGTGAGCAGGAAACTGTCGCGAGCGCAGCGGGTTGTGTCGCTGGTCATGTTCAGGAAACTGCGATAAGCGTTCGGCAGGTAGGCATCTGCCGGCATTCGCTCCGGCACATAACCATCATGCATGCCTGCAAGAATCACCTTGGGAGCTCGTGCGTAGCAGAGCTCTCGCCACCCTCGCAGATTAATGGCTTTATCTCTCTCTCCTGCACTTTCAAGAGCTCCGGGGGATTGTTTTTCAACCTGGTGGGCCAGCAGCAGCAGTGCAGACTGGGGCGGGCAGTTGATGGCCTTGCTGGCTACCAGGTCAGCGGTTTCACGCATACTGCTCGTCAGGAGTCGGGCAGCGCGGTTCCATTCCGGCGCAGAAAGCCGCAGCTGCAGCGCGTCGGCCAGTTCCTGGAGACGGCTTGGCAGACTGCTGGCATCCATGCAGTCATTAATCAACTGAACCAGGCTTTCCGTGTAATCGATATAACGCTGCAGTCTGCGCTGTGCTTGCTCTTCTACATTTTCCTGCAGCTGCCGGTGCATGAGATGCAGCAGATGGTGAGGTGTGGCGGGCAGGTGCTCAAAGCAAAGCTCCGTGAGGTGCCGGTTGAAGTCGGACAGAGCTTGTGTCGGGCGCAGGCAGCTTTGAAGTGTACGGTTGCGCAGCAGGATGAGAAAATCTTCCATGGCGCGGTTGCTGCTGATATCCCCCTGGCTCCAGGATGTGCAGACATCACAGAGCTGGCGGGGAATGCGCCCGGCTTCAGTTGTAAGAAGGGATCGCCCCTCCGGCATGCTGATTTGCCAATCCGGCAGAAAGGCGGACACCAGCATGGGAGACAGTGAGTTGTCGCAGGAGGCCAGCAGTACTTCGTTTGACGCACAGCCGCCGGCCAGTTCTCTGACCTTGCGTCCAAAGGCCTGCACGCTGCCGGTAGGATGGATGGTGTTGCAGGGAGTAGCGGACTCACAGCTTGTCGTGGGTATCTCAATCGGACATTCGCTCCAGCCCATGCGGGCATGCGCACCTTCGGAAATGATAGGGATTGGCTGCCCGAAGGTATCAAATCTTGCAGCTTCCTCCGCTGGTGCATTGACCCAGATTTCAACACGGGCTGCACCAGTGTCCGCCATGCGCTGGAGATACAGCCGGTTCAGCGGCGAAAGCTCCGGCACGCAGGCAATGATGACCAGACCCCGGGGCGAGGGGGTGGCCAGTTCTGAGGCTCTGCTCTGTTCCGCAGGGGTGAGACCCCAGGCAGCCAGCTGTTCATCCACCCCGGCGAATGAAGCATGCAGGGCGTTCCAGCGTTCCTGCTCGTAGTGGAGGGTGTTTTCCCATTGCGTGCCGGTTTCCTGCAGATAATCGTGTACAAATTGCTGCGCGGTACTGAGCTGCCAGTCCGGGGTGCGTACTTCTTGCTCCAGTTGCTTGCGTACATGCTGCATCTGGGTGGCTACCTCCAGCAGCCAGGGCAGGGGCTTATCGCTCATTGCGCCACTTAGAACGTGTAGCCAAGCTGCCATTGTTTCCAGTTCGGTGGCCGTATTCGAGTTTCGGCAGGGAATCAATTGCCCCGCCAAAATGATTTTCGGCATGAGGATGGGGCTTCCGGCTCGTTCGGCCATGTATTCACGTAGCTGGCGCCCGCTTTCTGCCGTGGGAACAACCACGATGGCGCGTCGGAAATCCGCGGGATGCCGGCCATTCAGCTCTTCGAGTTTGCTGGCCACCAGCTCAATAGCGGGCGTGTTCCAACCTAGAAATTCTATGTGCAGGGTATTCATGGGCGATGCTGTCATTGTATCACGAAAAAGCTGTTTTTCAAGGAAACAGGCACACTTTGGCAAAAAAACAGGCAGCCATCAACTTGTGGTTGATGGCTGCCTGGAAGCTTTTGCTGTACCAGCTTTTAGCGGGTGTGGAAGGTACGGCTGATTACTTCACGCTGCTGCTCGGGGGTGAGCTTGATGAAGTTCACAGCGTAGCCGGACACACGGATGGTGAGCTGGGGATACTTCTCCGGGTGCTCCATGGCATCCATGAGGGTCTCGCGCTCCAGCACGTTCACGTTGATGTGGTGGCCGGTGGCGGCGAAGTAAGCATCCAGCAGGGAAACGAGCTTGGTCTCGCGCTCCTCCTCGTCCTTGCCCAGAGCGCCGGGCACGATGGAGAAGGTGTAGGAGATGCCGTCCTGGCTGTCGTCGTAGTTGAGCTTGGCCACGGAGAGCATGGAGGCTACGGCACCGTTCTTGTCGCGGCCGTGCATGGGGTTGGCACCCGGGGCAAAGGGCTCGCCGGCGCGGCGGCCGTCGGGCGTGTTGCCGGTCTTCTTGCCGTACACCACGTTGGAGGTGATGGTAAGCACAGACTGGGTGGGCATGGAGTCGCGGTAGGTGTGCAGCTTGCGCAGCTTGTTCATGAAGTTGGTCACCAGCGCCTCGGCGATTTCGTCCACGCGGGGATCGTTGTTGCCGTAGCAGGGGAACTCGCCCTCGGTCTCGAAGTCGGTGATGAGGCCTTCTTCGTTGCGGATGCACTTGACCTTGGCGTACTTGATGGCGGACAGGGAGTCGGCAGCCACGGAGAGGCCGGCGATACCGGCAGCCATGGTGCGCAGGATTTCCGGGTCGTGCAGAGCCATCTCGATGCGCTCGTAGCAGTACTTGTCGTGCATGTAGTGGATGATGTTCAGGGCATCAATGTAGGTCTTGGCGAGCCAGTCCTGCATGTTGTCGAAGAGCTCCATCACCTTGTCGTATTCGAGGTATTCACCCTCGTAGCGCGGGGCGGGCGGGGTTACCTGCTTGCCCTTCACTTCGTCCATACCGCCGTTCAGGGCGTAGAGCAGAGCCTTGGCCAGGTTGGCGCGGGCGCCGAAGAACTGCATCTGCTTGCCGATGCGCATAGCGGACACACAGCAGGCAATGCCGTAGTCATCGCCCCAGTACGGGCGCATCAGGTCGTCGTTCTCATACTGTACGGAGGAGGTCTCGATGGAAACCTTGGCGCAGTACTTCTTGAAGCCTTCGGGCAGGGCGGTGGACCACAGCACGGTCAGGTTCGGCTCGGGGGCCGGTCCCAGGTTGTACAGGGTCTGCAGCATACGGAAGGAACTGCGGGTCACCAGGGTGCGGCCGTCTTCGCCCATACCACCGATGGATTCGGTTACCCAGGTGGGGTCGCCGGAGAACAGGCTATTGTACTCGGGGGTGCGGATGAAGCGTACCATGCGCAGTTTCATCACAAACTGGTCCATGAGTTCCTGGATTTCGGATTCCGTGATGGTACCGGCGGCCAGGTCGCGCTCGAAGTAGATGTCGAGGAAGGTGGATACACGGCCCAGGGACATAGCGGCACCGTTCTGTTCCTTCACTGCGGCCAGGTAGCCCAGGTAGGTCCACTGCACAGCCTCGCGGGAGTTGGTGGCCGGGCGGCTCAGGTCGCAGCCGTAGCTCTTACCCATTTCTGCCAGTTCGGCCAGGGCGCGAATCTGTTCGTTGAGTTCTTCGCGCAGGCGGATGGTGGCATCGGTCATGGCGCCGGCTTCTCGGTCCTTCAGGTCCTTGCGACGGGCGGCGATGAGCTTGTCGGTGCCGTACAGGGCTACGCGGCGGTAGTCGCCGATGATACGACCGCGGCCGTAGGCATCGGGCAGACCGGTGATGATACCGGCGGAACGGGCAGCGCGGATGTCGCTGGTGTAGGCATCGAACACGCCTTCATTGTGCGTCTTGCGGATTCGCCCAAAGAATTCAGCGGTGTGTGGGCACATCTGCAGACCGTAGGATTCCAGAGCCTTCTGGGCCATGCGCAGACCACCGAAGGGCATGAGAGCGCGCTTCAGCGGAGCATCTGTCTGCAGGCCTACAATCTTCTCGCGCGCCTGGTCGATGTAACCGGGAGCGTGGGAAACGATGGTGGATACAACCTCGGTGTCGGCACCAAGCAGACCGCCGGCGTCGATTTCCTTCTTCATCAGGTCCTTCACCTCGTCCCAGAGGGCGGTGGTGTCCTCAGTGGGGCCGGCCAGGAAATCGCCCTCGCCGGTGTAGGGGGTGTAGTTCTTCTGGATGAAGTCGCGGACGTTGATGGAGTCTGTCCATTCGCCCGGCTTAAAGCCCTGCCACGGATCGATGCAGGCGCATTCCTGAGTGCATGTTGTGTCTGACATAAAATAGTATTGGTTTGGAGTTGTTCTGCTCCCCGGGGAGCTGGATTTCCGGCTCTCCACCATTTCGGGTTATTCTACTCCCTGCAGGTAGAGAAGTCAAGATGCATTCCGGGGGTATTTACCTGTTTTTATGCAAAACAGGCCTGGCGCATTCTTTTCTGCTGAGCTTATTCTAGCATCCTACTGCAGATAGTCAAGTAGAATAATTCTAAAATAGGAGGAAAATCAGCTTTTCTTCCAAAAACAAACCGCAGATATAATCTGCGGTTTGAATATAGACAGGAAAGGTTGCAACTTATTTGCAGAGCCCTTGGGATTGGAGGAGGGCATCCGGGTTGGGATTGCGGCCCATGAAGTTGCTGTAGAGCTCTGCAGCAGGCTTGCTATCCCCCTTGGAGAGGATTTCCTTGCGGAAATCAGCACCGGTGTTGCGGTTCATGATACCCTCTTTCTGAAAGCGGGTGAAAGCATCTGCTGCCAGCACTTCTGCCCATTTGTATGAATAGTATCCGGCGGTGTAGCCGCCAGTAATGCAGTGGCGCAGACGGCGCATAATGGAATTACCGGGTACGGTGGTTTTCATCTGCCAGGGGGAGAGAAGCTCCCGGGTTGCGGCGTCCAGGTCCTTGCCCTTGAACTTTTCATCGTAGTTCATGTGCATTTCCAAATCGAGCTTGGCAATGCAGAGCTGCCCCATGTTGTCCGACGCAGGCAGGAAGAACCGGCTGGCCCGGAGCTTGTCTGCTAAATCTTCCGGCATGGCGGCGCCGGTATCATGGTGGAAGGCAAAGGCTGCTACGCTCTCTTTTTCCCATGCCCAGTTTTCCGTAATCTGGCTGGGCAATTCCACAAAGTCCCAAGCCACGCTCGTGCCGGCATGAGCCTGCAGTTCTGTATTGCTGAGCATGCAGTGCATCATGTGTCCGAACTCATGGAAAAGCACGACGGCATCCTGGTGGCTGAGCAGGGCAGGTTTGTTGCCCACTGCCGGGGTCAGGTTACCCACCAGCACAGCAAGGTGCGGAGCATGGGGCGTGCGACCGGAGGCTGGTGTACCATAGCCCAGAGGCATTACCCATGCACCCTCTCGTTTCATCTGGCGGGGGAAGAGGTCCATGTAGAAAGAGCCGAGGTGGTGCCCGGTGCGGTCATCTGTCACTGCGAAAACTTTCACGTCCGGGTGCCAGGTTTCAACGACCATGGGTGAGATGGATTCCGACTCCTGCACGCATTTGGATGGCAGTTCTGTAAAGGAAATGCCGTAAAGTGAGGAGAATATGGAGAACATACCATCAACCAGATTGTGACTGCTCAGGTAGGGTCGCACCTGCTCAGTATCGAACTGATACAGTTCTTCGGACATCTCCCGCAGGTAGAATGCGCGGTCCCAGGGGTTGAGCGCAGTTGTTACCTTACCGGTGCGTTTTGTTACAAAGTCGAGCACTTGTTGGCACTCAGCTTCAAATGCCGGCTTGACCTTTTCCATCATCTCGTCTACAAATCGGAGAGCATTGTCTCCGCTGCCCACCATGCGGCGGTGGGTGGTCAGGTCTGCGTAGGTTGAGAAGCCCAGGAGTTCTGCCAGTTCACGGCGAAGTTCCATGATGCGGCCCACAATGGGGGCTGTGTCGTATTTGCCTGTGGCGATGGTGGTGGAGCCTTCCCAGCATGCTTTACGTGTTGCCTCCACTGTGCAGTGGCGCAGAACTTCGCCATAGCTGGAGGATTTCAGGGTAATGCGCCATGCGGGTGCTGCCTCATCTCCGTGTACGTGCTTGCGGGCATCCTCGCGGGCCTTTTCCATCCAGTCCGCGCTCATGCCGTTCAGCTGCGACGGATCTGTGATGATGAGTTCCCATACTTCTGTGGAATCCTGCACGTTCTTGCCGAATTCGAGTTCCAGCAGGGACATTTCATCCTCAATTTCCTTTTTGCGGGCTTTCTGTTCAGGGCTCAGGTCAGCGCCCTGATCGCGGAAATTATCGATAATCTGCTGCACAAAACGCTGTTTTGCAGGAGAAAGTTCTTTTACCCAAGGCTGAGCGGCCGCTGTGCGCAGCACCTGCCACAGCTGTTCGTTGGCCAGCATTTCGGCCTCCAGGGCATTCCAGATGGGGGTCAGCTCCTCCTGTACTTTGCGGAGAGCTTCGTTGTCTGCAACCGTTTTGAGGTGGTACAGGCGGTTCTGCACATTGTTCAGCTCTTCCTGTGCTTTATCAAGAGCCAGAAAGGTATTGTCGAAATTGGTGTCCTCCGGTTTGAGTCTGCTGATTTGTTCCAGACGGTAGCGAGCCAGCACCATGGCTGCGGCAGAGTCTATACGAGCCTGTTCCGGTGTGAGCCTGGACCAGTTCGGATACATGCCCGTCTTGAAAAAAGGATGCTCACCTTTAGCTGCAGCTTCCATTACTTGCTGTACGGGACCTGCAATTTCAGAGGCCTGCAGGAGAGGCATACCCATAAGGGCGCATAAAAATGTTGTGATAATAGCCTGGCGTCTCATGTTCACCATTGCTACGCGCGTGCGCCTGAAATTCTTTCAATAAAAGACAGGAATGACTTAAATGAGTTATACTGAGTCCCTGGCGGATGAGCCTTTCCGCCTTCAATTTATGGGACGATGTCCTGAGCCTGAATCCCGCTGGTGGGACCGGTGTAGCGGATATCGGTGCGTCCCAGCAGATAGGGGGCGATGCTTTGCCGCATCCTGTTGGAAACGCTGAGGACTTTATGCCTCAGGTGCACGTGGCGTACGTGCTGCCACTGCCTGGCTGGGATATCTGCCGGATTGGCGTACTCCTTCCCCTCCAGCCGGTAGCAGAAGCCGTCCGCTTTGTCGAGAATGCTCAAGTGCAGCCCTTTCAGTTCCTTACATGCGGGGGAGCGTTCGGGTAGCCAGCTGTGGTAGGGGCGGGTTTCTGCCGGGGTGTACAGGGCGTAATCCCTGCTGATGCGGAATCGCGGGTCGCGGACAAACTCGCGTCTGACTTCAAAATAGTGATAAGCCTTATCGCTGCCCAGGTAATCGATACCACGGGACATGGTGTTATCTGCCATGTCCAGAAAATCGCGTGCCTCCTGGAGCGTGTAGGTATCCACCTGCTGCTGGCAGCAGCACAGCAGCAGAGTCAGGGGGAAGAGGAGTTGGCGATTCATCGGTATGGTATCAGTGGGATAACGGAAGAACGAGAAAATTCCGGAGCGCTTCCCGCAGGTCATCATCATAGGTGTCGTAGTACCGTCTCAGGTTGGCGAGATGGAAGGCAATGCGCTCGCGTTCAGGCATTGCAAGAGCATTGTACAGATGGTTCAGAACTTGTTCATCGGCTTCGCAGATGCGGTCCAGCTCGTGGATATCTTCGCAGAGCTCCAGCACCTCCTCGCCAAAGTCCTTAGCGGTTTCCTCGTCGCTGATGCTGAGCAGTGTGGCATACAGTTCGCGGGCCTTTTCGCTTATTTCCTTTCTGGCGCGTTCTCGCCTGGCCGGGGAATACACCTTGCCGGTGGCGGTGGTGTCGCACCATTGCTTCACGACGCATTTCTTCCCATCGCGAATTACCTCCAGCGTGAATACCATGTAGCGGCGGGTGTCGGTCAGTTCCATGCGGTGTTCGGCCTTGTGCATGGGCCCCAGAGCCGTGAAGACGAGCTGCGAGGCAGTGAATGTGGATTTGCGCTCGTCCTCCTCGTCCACCACCCAGGCGGTTTCTCTGGTAAAACCGGGGCCTCCGCTGATAAGCTCGCCTTCTTTCGCAGAAAGTCTGGTGAGAACATCCTCGTTCAGCCCCTTCTGCTGCTCCACCAGCTGGTGCGCTTCCTGTCGCTCCGGCCCTGGTTTGCAGAGGTTCTGAATCAGCATTTCCTGCAACTGAGCCAGAACGATATCAGTGAGCGGGGTGGGGATAATGGCATCATCCTGCGGGTACCCCAGTTCCTCCGCCAGTGCTGCGGAACCGTGGAAATACTGCCTGCTCAGCTTTTCGCTCATGCTGCGCAGGGTGTCTTTTTCGCTCGTGAAGTCGCGGCCGTCGATGCGGTGCTTCTTCCGGGCTGCCTGTATGTTTTTTGCCGCAGCATCGGCACTTGCCCGGTCGGTCACTGTTTCCAGATGCCCGATGCAGATATTGTTGAGTGCCGCATAGGCGGTCTGCCGTTTATCTCCTTCCGGGTCGGGGATAATAGTAAGCGCGAAAGCTGGCAGCAGTATAGTTGCCAGCAGAAAAAGAAGATACACTGTTCGCATTACTTGGATTGCTTACGATTGTACAGGGGTGTGGCGCACTCCTACCTGCAGCAGCAGACTGGGTGCCGGAATAGGTAAAAGCCATCCCATGGAGATATCTATGGCAGATTCAACCTCTTTTGTCAAGAAAGAAAGCCGCTTGACATTCTCTGACTGGACTGCTATGAGAAGTGTAAAAACAAATGC
>DEPT01000047.1 GCA_002358905.1 Akkermansiaceae bacterium UBA3385 | reverse complement strand
ATTTAAACTTGCAATTCACCGAAAAATAGCCGCCGCAGAGCCCCGAAGACGGGGACTGACTGCGGCGGCGGTTTTCATTTTACGGTTCAGAATTATACGATGCCCTGGGCAATCATGGAATCTGCAACCTTCACGAAGCCGGCAATGTTGGCACCGGCCACATAGTTGGTGAAGGTATCTGTGCAGTCCTTGGAGAACTCACGGGCGTGGCTGTAAGCGTTCTCGTGGATGTTCTTCATGATGCTGAAAAGTTTGGCATCCACTTCCTCGCGGCTCCAGCTCAGGCGCATACTGTTCTGGCTCATTTCAAGACCAGAGGTGGCAACGCCGCCGGCGTTGGCTGCCTTGGCGGGACCGTAGAGAATCTTGGCCGCAAGGTAGTTGTTGATGCCTTCCAGATCGGTGGGCATGTTGGCACCTTCGGCCACGAGCATGCAGCCGTTCTTGATGAGGGTGGCGGCTTCTGCACCGTTGATTTCATTCTGCGTGGCGCAGGGGAAAGCACAGTCGCAGGGTACGCTCCAGGGACGCTGACCTTCGAAGTACTGGGCGCTCTTGAAGGTATCGGCATATTCCTTGATGCGGCCGCGGCGTACGTTCTTGAGCTCCATAATCCAGGCAAGCTTCTCAGCGTTGATGCCCTCGGGATCGTAGATGTAGCCGTTGGAGTCGGACATGGTGACCACCTTGGCGCCCAGCTGGTTGAGCTTCTCTACGAGGTACTGGGCCACGTTGCCGGAACCGGAAACAACGCACACCTTGCCGGCGAGGTCATCGTTACGGGTGGCAAGCATGTTCTGGGCGAAGTATACGGTGCCGTAGCCGGTGGCCTCCGGGCGGATGAGGGAGCCGCCCCAGTTCAGGGACTTGCCGGTAAGCACGCCGGTGAACTCGTTGCTCAGGCGCTTGTACTGGCCGTAGAAGTAACCGATTTCGCGGGCACCCACGCCGATATCGCCGGCGGGTACGTCGGTGTCGGCACCGATGTGGCGGTAGAGCTCAGTCATGAAGCTCTGGCAGAAACGCATGACTTCAGCGTCACTCTTGCCCTTGGGGTCGAAGTCGGCACCGCCCTTGCCACCGCCCATGGGCAGGGTGGTGAGGGAGTTTTTGAAAATCTGCTCGAAACCGAGGAATTTGAGGATGCCCAGGTTTACAGAGGGGTGGAAGCGCAGACCGCCCTTGTACGGGCCGATGGCGCTGTTGAACTGAACGCGGTAGCCGCGGTTCACGTGGATTTTGCCAGCGTCATCCTGCCACGGCACGCGGAAAATGATGGTGCGTTCCGGCTCAACGATACGCTCGAGAATGCAGTTGTCTTCGTACTTTTTATTGGCAGAAAGTACAGGTTCAATAGTGGAAATAACCTCCTGTACAGCCTGGAGGAACTCGGGTTCATGCGCGTTCTTGGCGCGCACCTGTTCCAGCACTCGTGTTGTGTAATCAGACATAAATGTGTGGGATTGTCTGGGTTCCCGGCTCCGGCCCGTTCGGCTGGTGCCGTGGTCAGACGCGCGCATTATACCAGAAAGTCCCCATTTGGAAAGCCTTTTTTCAAAAAAAATGCTTAACCGGCAGAGGGAGTGGTTCAGGACAACAACTTGCTATCTCTTAAATCTTTCGCCAGTTCCTGCACTTCTTCCAGTGGCAGAAGGTCTGAGCTGATTCGCATTTTTCTGCTTCCGAATTTCAGGTCGATGGTGCAGCTGGCCGTGCCCTGGTTATGGGTTTCGGTGCAGGAGGCAGAGGTTAATTCTGCCCAGTTCAGGGTAGTGGTGCCGCATATGCCGCGGCGGGTGATTCCGGTTTCATTTACGGTGTAGCGCAGAGCAATGTAATATGCCGCCCAGAGCGGGGTGCAGACGGCTGCCAGAATGGCAGTAAGATGCTGCCATGTCTCATCTTTGCAGCAAAGGACATAGGCCGCGGCTCCGAGAACCAGAAGAGAGGCTCCCAGGTAGAGGTGGGCATTGGCGCAGCGGAGTATGCGGAAACCGGGCATTTTCTATTTGTATAAATTCCGCCCTGCCGGGGCAACGGCAGGGCGTGAGATGGGAAAATGGCTATCAGGCCTGGAAATGAGCCTCTGCCGAATTAGCCGGAACAATCTTAATCTGGGTGGGGGCCACGTTGTCTGTGTAGTCATTGCCGGGTTTCGGGCGATATTTTACGTCGATTGGTTTCACGAAACCGCCTCGGTTGTAATCCTCAACAGCGCGGGTGATGTATACGGGAAGCTGAAGTACAGAATGCTGGAAGAACTTCTTGGCTACATGGTTCTGTGTGCGGACGCAGCCGTGGGAAAGGCGCTGCCCGGCAACAACCTTGCCTGTGTGCAGCCCCACGCCGTCTGGTGTGAAGCGGTGCCAGTAGGGCATACCGGCGCCTTCAAAGGTCTGGCCTTCGGGCAGACCATGCAACAGGTCGGCATTGCTGTTGGTTACCTTGCCGTTCGCATCAACGAACTTACCGTAGCGGCTGGATTTGTGGTCTTCGTTCTTCTCAATGACTCGGAAAACGCCGGTAGGGGTTTCATGCCCGTTGGTGCCGGTGGATACAGCCCAGTCCAGAGCAACCTTGCCGTTTACATAAAGGCGGGCTCGCTGCTGGGGGATGCAGATGACCAGCTTGGAATTGGCACGCGTTACCTGCTGTAATAAGGTGTCGTCTGCCCAGTGTTCCAAGGTAAGGGGGTATTCTTTCTTTGCTGCAAAGTGAGCATGGGTGCCCGCGGGGTAGGGGTTCACATAGGTGGGCAGCTCCTTGCCGGGCAGATCCAGAGGATTGGGTTGCTGCACCGGAATTATGGGTTGTGCCGGGAGTTGCGCGGTGGAGGTAGAAGGCTCATAGAATTTCTGCGTGGTGCAGGCTGTCATGAGCACGGAGCTGATAGTGAAAAGGAGTGCGCGTTTCATGGTTATTTTGTCGCAGGTATACGGAGAGTTGCGCCCACCCGGATATTATTTGCTGTTTCCGGGGTGAGACCGTTGGCTTGCATGAGTTCAGTCGGCTTTATACCGTACTGGCGGGATATCTTGTAGAGTGTATCACCGGCCTTGACTGTGTAGGTCCCGGTTTGTTTCGGTGGGACTGTTGTTGGGACCTTTGCGGGCGGTGTCGGGGTGGCGGCAGGTGCGGGGGCTGTGGCATTGCCTGTCGGAATTCTTAACTGCTGGTTGATTCGCAGCGGGACGTTGGCATCCGCCATGCCATTAGCGGCAACCAGGGCAGAAACGGAGGTGCCGTATTTACGAGCCAGAGCAGAGAGCGTATCGCCGGGTTGCACGGTGTGCGTACCTGGTGTGGTGGTGGTGTTTGCCGGTGCAGGGGCTGCTGTCTGGCTGGTGGCTGCGGGTGCAGCTTCCGGCTCTTCCTTGGGAATGGATGCCTGCGGGATTTCTGACGGTGCCGGGGTGGAGCGGTAGTAGCCGCCACCTCCGGCCTCGATGATGACATCGTCCTCCAGAACCGGGGCTGCTGCATCCTGCCACCAGGTGAAATCAAGTCGTCCGTTCTTCACAGCGCAGGAGCAGAGCCCCAGTGCCGTGGCTGTTGTCAGGAATAAACCGATTTTTCCGGTGGCAGGCATGATGCGCAGTGCAGGGATGGGTACTGATTAGCGAGACTTTTTCTTGGAGCTCTTCTTGCTCTTTTTTTCAGTCTTCTTGGAAACCGTGGAAGTTTTGCCCGGGATGGTAATCTTGGTGCCGGGGCGAATCTTGCCTGCCTGGGCCATGGTCAGATTATTGGCCTTGAGCAGGGAAGCAAGGGTTACGCCGTGGCTGGCTGCAACCTTGGAAAGCATGTCACCCTTCTTCACAACGTATGTGGTGCTGGTGGAAGTTTCCTTCTTCTTGTCAGCCTTATATCCCTTGGGGGTGAAGCGAACCTTGATGGTCTGGCCGGGGTGAATGATGTCGCCCTTGATACCGGAGTCCTTGCGAATCTGTGCAATGGTGGTATTGCTTCGCTTGGCGATTTCATACAGGTTGTCGCCGGGGCGTACCTTGTAGACAACGAGCGTGGGTTCGCTCACCTTCTTCACCTTCTTCTTATCAACGGGCTTCTTCTTGGTATTAGCGGCAACGCGGACGGGCTTCTTAGCCGGAGCAGAAGGTGTTGTTGCAGGGCTGGTCGAGGTGGTCGCTGTTGTTGCTACGCCTGTGTCGGCAGGCATGGCGTAGGGATTGAAATCATCTGCCACATGGGAATCCACTACCGTGTCATCATGAGCCACGGCGGGCTGGTTCTGGCTGGAAATGCCATTGGAAACGGCCATGGATTCACCCGGTTCGGGGGTGGCGTAGTGGTTGCGGTCAACTTCGGGTGTGCGGTCACCTGCGGGAATCTGGTACGAGTCATCGCCCTCGAGTACCCACGGAGGAAGTTCACTGTCACCCACGGCCAGTTCGCTCATGGGCATGGCTTCCTCATAACCCAGTGTGTCACTATTACGGAAGCCGCTGCAGGAAGAGAGGACTGCAAGCATGCCAGCCCCAAGACCAATTATTGAAAGGGTTTTCTTCATACGCGACATACCGTATCAGAGACCCGTGTGAAAAGCAAGCTTTTTTCATGACGTGCGCACGCGTACGCGTTTGTTGTGTCATTGAACGTAAATTTGTGTTTACCTGAGGCCTGAGATATGCTAGTGTGCAGGTATGACATTCCCGGGACGGGAATGCGCCTAACTTAACACGAAAACACAATCATGAATCTGGAAGGAACCAAGACCGCCAAGAACCTGGCTATCGCCTTTGCTGGCGAGGCTCAGGCCTATACCAAGTACCAGTACTATGCCTCTAAGGCCAAGAAGGATGGCTATGTTCAGATTTCTGAGCTCTTTGAGGAAACTGCTCGCAATGAGAAGGAACACGCCAAGCTTTGGTTCAAGGCTCTGCATGATGGCGGTATTCCCTCCACGATGCAGAATCTGAAGGATGCAGCAGAGGGTGAGAACTACGAGTGGACCGACATGTACTACACCTTTGCCAAGGAAGCCCGCGAAGAAGGTTTCGAGGAGCTGGCTGTTCTGTTTGATGGTGTGGCTGCTGTGGAAAAACATCACGAGGAGCGCTATCGTAAGCTGCTGGCTAATATCGAGGAAGGTATCGTGTTCTCCCGCGATGGCGATGTCATCTGGCAGTGCGGTAACTGCGGCCACATTCAGATTGGCAAGAAGGCTCCGGCTATCTGCCCTGTGTGCGACCATCCTCAGGCCTATTTCCGCATTGAGGCTGTAAACTACTAAAGAATTCAACTCACACCCGCCGGCAGGTCCGCCTCCGGCGGGTGAATTGTGTTTTTACTTCATGTGGCAGGCTAACAAAATCAGCATTATCATTCTCCTTATCGGTTTTGCTGCCCTGGGTGGCACATACTTGTACCTGGCTTCGCAGGATAAACAGCTCGCAGAGCGGGTGCTTTATACCGGTATTTGCGCTCTTCTTTTTGTGGTGGCACTGGCGAATTGGCTCAGTGTCCGTAAATGATGCGCTGGTTGTTTTATTTGTAGGTCTTGCAGCGGTTGAGCCACCCTGCAAGCCAGCGTTGTTCGCCACGGGCGGCGGGTGAGTTCTGCACGCGGCGGGTCAGTACGGCTGATGCGGCGCGAGAGAATTCAGCCGTGGCATCGGTGCCGATGGGGTAGCCTTTCATTTCTTCTAATACCTGCAGAAGACCCCAGCCATGGCCGTTGTAGCGCTCGGTGGGTTTGATGCCCTCTCCCTTGAAGTTCACATAATCTACCAGGCAGTACATGCCCTGGGTGGTGCAGGCCAGGGCGGCGTAGCGACGCTGAATAGCCTGCGGCTGGCGGCTCTGCTGCATCATGCGGCGCAAGGCTATGCGTGAGCGCAACATGATGAATTGCGTCTGAAGCTCCACGTTTGCTGCCAGCCAGCGGCGCATGGCATCGGCCCTGCCGCTGCGGTCCGCCAGGAATTCCTGCTTGTCAGCCCACGGGGCGGGGCCATCGAAATAGGCAGGAACCCGGATACCCTTGGCACGGGCATAGCGCACAAAAGTGGGAAAGCTTTCATCAAATGCTTCCTGAACCCCGGCGGGATACCAGATGAAATGCCCGATGCCCAGGGAGGGGAAGGCCTCCCCTGCATTCCAGGAAACAAGCCCCTGCACACTGCCGGCGCATTCGTTCTGCCAGATGCGCCGCCCCAGTTCCCGGGTGTTGACCTGGCTTTGCATGCTGTGGTGCTGCTGGTTGTGCATGTATTGCTGCATTTTCTGAGTCCCTAAACCGAAGCAGGAAGTCAGCAGAAGTGCGGGGAAAAGCGGCAGAAGAGGTCTCATGACTGCTATTTTAACACTTCACGTGTCTGAGTAAAGCTTGCTTTCTGCCTGTATCTGAACTTTTGTGTGGAAAAATCTGCCTTTGTGCTTGACACGCTGGCTGGCCTGTGGTACATTTCCGCACCGCCATGCGGTCAGTGTGCTTTGTATCACGGCACCACGCGGGCGAGAAACAACCGAAAATATACACTTTTTTAGATATGGTAGCAATCCGTCTTAACCGTCAGGGGTCCAAGGACCGTCCTTTCTACAAGATCGTTGTCGTTGACAGCCGCGCTCGCCGCGATGGTGATTTCATCGAGCAGGTGGGTACTTACAACCCCATGGCTGAGGGCGAGAACTACACGCTGAACCTTGAGAGCGTGGACAAGTGGATCGCCAATGGCGCCCAGCCTTCTGAGACTGTGGCTTCCATCATCAAGAAGGTTCGCGCCGCTCAGGCCTAAGCCTTTCCCAGAAACCTTTCTCAGGTTGTTTCAGAACGTGCCCCGGTGCTTTTATAGCCCCGGGGCCGTTCTGCTTTTGTGTGATTTTGCAGGGCGAAAGTAAATTAAAATTGCCAAGATAGGTGATTTGTTGTAGACTGAAGCTGTTAATCACCGCAGTGTTTTTATGAATACTCTCACTTTACACCCGATCGAAACTCAGCCTGATGGGCGTTTCCGCCTGTCAGCAACGCTTGCGTATGGTCTGCATCGTATCAATCAGTATCTGATTGTGGATGCCGATGGCCTTTCTGCAGAGCAATTAGTACATACCGGGGATGTATGGGCTATTCTCTTCCTGCATAAGATGATGGAGATAGGCGGTGAGTTTCATGTGAAGAGCAGTTTGTCTCAATCTCTGAGACGAGGGATTGATAATTATGTGAAAGCCTGGAGCTGTTCCTGGCCTGAAGAGTATTCCGATGTGGTGCTGACGGCGGATGAGCTGGTGGATGACTCAGACGCACCTCAGGCGCAGCGTGCCTTGTCGTGTTTCAGCGGTGGAATGGATGCCTGTTTCACGGCTTATCGTCATGCGAAATCTCTTGCTGGTCCGCAGAGCCTCCCCCTGCAGGCATGTCTCATGATTCATGGTGCTGATATTCGTAAGGACTATGTGGATGAATGGCATGCCGCCGTTGCGGCATCACGCGAAATGGTGGCGGATTTGGGATTACCACATCTGTTCACAGTAGAGACCAATTTCCGAGATATGCATTGCAATTACGGCATGGCATACTTCAGTATGCTGGTGGCCAGTATGCGTATTTTCGGAAAGGAATACGGTTACCTGATGCTGGGGAATGACGGTCATTATAACTATTTCCGTTATCCTCATGGTAATAATCCGGTTACCAACCATTTCCTGTCATCTCGAGCATGTGAAATCGTGACCGATGGCGCGGAATATACCCGCACAGAAAAGGCTGTGCTGTTGCAGAAATGGCCTAAGGCTCTGGAAAAACTCAGAGTGTGCTGGCAGGGTGAAGATTTATCAAAGAATTGCGGCCGCTGCAATAAGTGTAAGCGTACCCGTCTCAATTTCCTGGCCGTCGGGTGTGAGAAACTGCCGTGCATGCCGGAACTCAGTATTGAGGAATTGCTGAATATTGAAATTACGCCGGTAGAGTATAAGGAGCTTACTCTTATTATGCAATATATTGAGCAGAATCCTTTGAACCCGATGCCTGAATGGGTGGGCGTGCTGCGCGAGAAGCTGGCCATGGGACCAGTAGAGAAGAAGCGCAAGAAAGGGTTGTTGTCCCGTCTTTTCCGCCGCCGGAAAAAGCCTGGTCTGGGGCGTTCTATCAAGGGTGGCAATGGGGGAGCGGCGCAGTAAGCCTCATTACCACCACCACCGCATGAAAAAGCGGAACAGGGTAGAGAACAGGCCTCTGCCGTAGTAAAACGAGTACCAGATGGATTTGCAGACTGGTACAGTGGTGAGCATGACCATGGCAATGGCTGTGCTGCGCATGCGTGATTCGGAGGTGATTTCGTAATAACTCTTCCCGAAGAAAATATAGAGTTCGTAAGCAGCTGTGAGAAGCCCTAAGTTGATTCCCATGAAAATGGTCGGGAAGCTTTCCCCCAGCAGGAGCCCGGCCAGTATTGGCATCAGAGCGGCTCCGGCTATGAAGATGCTGCAGAGTTGCCAGCGATACAGTGCTTCCTTTTGCAGTTGCAGGGTGATGGCTGCTGTGATGAAGTAGCCCAGCAAGCCGGATATCAGTATCCAGTGCAGCGTATGTTCCGCCTCGAAATTCAAGCTGCACAAGGATAATCCTCCGAAGATGGCACTGCAGACCAGCAGGATAAGCATGGTTTCTGTACGGATGCTGTATTCCAGCAGGTAGGCTGCAACCAGGGAAACAAGGCACCCCAGCGGCATGGTATAAGGATGGGCCATCATCCAGAAATGGAAGTTTTCGGAAATCAAGCCCAGTGAACTGCTGAGGCCAAGAAGGAGCACCAGTGCGGCGCAACCCAGGTGTGCCAGGGCTGAATGAGGTGGATTTTCGTATACCTTTTCTTCTGTATTCATGGTTTGGTGAGTTGGGTCAGTAGTTTAAGCGCTTCGGCTCGTGCTGGTTTTCCGCTGGCGGTGCGGGGAATGCATGTGCGATGCATGACGTGCGGACGGTGGTAGCGCGGCAGGCTGTTGCAGGCCTTGCGCAGTCTGGCTTCGGCATCTGCCTCGCCTTCCCAGAGCAGGGCGACGCATTGACCCAGAGTCGGGTGAGACAGGGGAAGAGCCAGAACCTGGAGTCCCGTGTGGCTGGTCAATTCCTGTTCTAGCTGTTCGGCTTGGATTTTAATGCCTCCGGAGTTGATGACGGCATCTACTCTGCCTGTAATCCGGAACGTGCCATCTGCCATGATTTCAGCCAAATCGTTTGTGCTGAGGTGTTCAATGCCCAGATACGGGGCGCTGATTTGGAGTGTGCCGCTTGGAGTAAGCTCGATACTCACGTCCGGGAGTGGGGTGTAGAACTGGCTTTTCCGGGAGCCGTTAAGCTGCCGCAAGGCAATGTGTGACAAGGTTTCAGTCATGCCGTAGGAGGCAAAGAAATGTGTGGGTAGCTCCTGCAGCTGCGCTTCAAGGGTGGAATCAATGAAACCGCCACCCAGAAGGATGGTGCGTACCTTGCTGAGCTGTTCTGCGCCATCCGACAGCGCCAGGGTATGGTGAACCTGCATGGGGACCAATGGCGCGAAATCGACCTGTTCCTGCAGGGATGCCAGTGGGACGGAACCTGGTGGGGCTGTAATGAGCTTTAACCCGCCAGCCAGGGCTCGCACCACCATCATCTTGCCGGCAATGTAGCGTAGTGGCAGGCAGAGCAGGGCGGAATTTCCTGGTTGCAGGTTAAAGAAACGGCATGTAGCGGCAGCACTGGCTGCCATGGCGGTCTTGGTGGCCTGCATGACTTTCGGAGCTCCGGTGGAACCACTGGTGTGGAGTTCCATGGTGGGCGAAGGTGCCCACCACTCGGTCAGAAAATCCGCCAGTTCGGCATATATGCTCACTTTTCCCTGGCTCCAGTCTGCCAGGGAGGAAGGGGTGATGGTGCAGCCATCTACGCTGATGGCGGGGTACAGCATGCCTTACATCAGGAATGGAGTCGCTTGGTGGTGACCACTTCGCGCAGGCAACGGGTCAGTTCCAGTCGTCCGTTGGCCAGCACCGGTTCTGCGCATATTGCCAGTCGGCAGCGGGCAGCGCGCTGCATGGTGCTGATGGTGGCCGCAGTATCGCGCACCAGTACGCCGGTGGTTGCCAGTGAGGAGAATCGGCCCTCGTATTCGTCTCTGCTTTCAACGGAGATGATGACACCGAGCGGTTCCAGTGCACGGGGCATCCATGCACGCATGCTGGCTGTGCTCAGCTGAATATCGCAACCGGCTTTAAGGGCTGCCATGAGCGCTATGGACAGGTCAATATCGCTGGTGGCTTTTTCGGCTCGGATGCAGAGCGGCAGCGGGCGGTAGCTTACCGTGGTAACCTGCGCCGGGCTTTCATTCAGCACGGTGGTGATGCCGAACATCTTCTCCCACCAATAGCCGATGGAGTCTGCGGCCGAAGAAAGTCGGGTGGTGTCGTCCGGACCGGGTTTGGGTGAGAGTGAATCCCACGGGGTAAAGGCAATGTTGCGTTGTGAGGCGCGATGCTGGGGACGTGCGGTTTCCTGCCACTGGCTCAAGGCCGTGATGAAGTTGTTGCCGCCGCTCATGGGGGTGGCATTTTGCCAACCGGGTTTCGGCAGTATGCCGGGGCGGTGCAGGGGACAGCAGTTAATAGAAACGAGACTTGCTGCTGTCAATCGGCTCCACAGTTCAATTTCCTGGGAATCACGGGAATAGATACCGGCTGCGCGTTCCTGGGTCTGCTTGCGCTGGAGCCGCCCGGCTTCTTCTGTGCTTTCAACCCGGATGATGCCCAGTACGGGGACATTGTGGACGGCCTGGGCAAAGGCTCCATTCGGCTGAACCCCGAGACGCACGCCGGGTGTCCAGATAAGGGAACCGATTTCGGACGTTGCAGGGGCAACCAGCCATGCTTCGTTTTTCTGAAGTTGAGAAAGTGTGAATTGCTGGTCGGCGTTCAGGGGGCGCGCCAGCGGGCCGATGCTGCCGCCTTCCATCCAGCCGGGTTGAGCTGTGATGCTGGAAACAGCATCACGCAGGGCATTCATGAAGTGCTGGTTGTCGTATACCTCTGCGTGTACATAGAGCAGATGAGGGGAAGCGGGATCCTGTCCTGCCCGGCTGAACAAGGTGGTGCAGATGTCGCGGATGGCGGCGGCCCAATCACCTTGGGAAGAAATGTAGATACTACTGCTGCCACTGGTGCCACCCAGAACGGGGCGGCCTTCTGCTGCTGCTACCATTTCATTGGTATGCTTGATGCTGCCGTGATAGATGAGTCCGTTCACGCGGTCGCTGGTGAGCAACTTGCGGGCAATCTGGTTATCCAGGCAGGGAATCATCTGCAGACGCGGTGTAGTAAGTCCTGCTTCATTCAGCAAGGCTGTGAGTCTGGATGCCAGCAGAACGGTGTGGGCTGAGGGTTTGTAGATGATGGTGTTGCCCGTGACCCATGCTGCTGCAATGCCTGCTACGGCTTCCTCCAGGGGGTGTACCCGGCCCGGGGCCACTGTGACTACGCCCAGCGGGTACGGCTGGGTGCCATCCATGAGGCCATCCTGTGCCGCGCTTTTTTCGTAGAATCGGCAGGAATCAATGGCGTTGGTCACTTCCTTGTCTGCTTCTTCAACAGTGAAACCGGCATCCCGGACCAGGAGCGCAATAAATTCAGTGCTGCGTTTTTCCAGCAGTCGGGCGGTCTGCAGCAGGTGTACACGGCATTCTTCCTGGGTGGGGGGAAGCTGGACTGCCTCTGCGGCGGCAGTGTCCAGTACGGTGTTCACCAGGTTGAAATCGGCTGAGTAGAAACGGTAATCCTCCATGCCGGGTGCCGTGAGGGACCGACTGATGCACAGCAGCGGGGATTCTGTTTCGGTCCCGTTGATAATGAGAGGAATCTGGGGTTGCGGGCGCTCCGCTTCTTCCGCCGCAGCGCGGTGCAAGGTGTCCATGCGGCTTCGGTCTGTGATGCTGCTCATGCGGGTGAAGGTATAGGAGCCATCTGCCCCGGGGACTTCGCGCGGTTGTTCTTCGCGGCCGCTCAGGGCTGCAAGGAACTGCTGGCGCATGCGCCCCCAGCCCATGGAGTTGGGTTCCAGTTCTCCGCCTGCTGCCAGTATGCCTTCAGGGCGGCCCAGTTCGTCCACCAGATTCAGCAGGTAGCTTTCGAATCCGGCTTCTCCGCTTTCGGAAGTCACGCCAGTGGAAAGTACTACATGGGCGCCGCTTCTTGTGAGGACACGGCCAATATGGTTTGCCAGACCGGAAATAAAGCAGAAGTGAGGGGTGCCCTCCCGGCCGGAGCGTCCCCAGCTGAGCAGTCCGTAGGCGATATCGAAAAGGTTGTGCGTGCCAATCACGGGGGTGAGAACCTTTTCCTTGGTTGCCATGGCTGTGGAGATTAGCTGCTTGAAGCGGGCTTCTGTCTCACCCTTGTTGCGGCAGATTTCGTTGGCTGTACCGTAATTGAATGTGTTTTCCTGTTCTTCGTTCAGGTGGCTGCCTTTGACAAGAAGAATTTTGAGGGGGGCTGCCCCCTTGGCCGCGCGGGCTGTTGCCCATTCCGTCATTTCGCGCAACAGGGCGGGGCTTCCTTTCAGGTAGGCCGGAATTTCGAGCGCGGCCTCTGCCTTGTGAAGGGCGGAACCTGCCATGGCCAGACGAAAAGCCTCGGCCACAATGTTCATGGTCGGCGACAGGCCGCTTTCCACCAGCACAGGGCGCACTTTGCCGCCTTGAATGGAAAGCTTGAGCAGCGGTCGCAGCTTGTCTGCCAGCGCTTTGGCTCCGGCTTCGGGAGAATACGGATTGAGTCCGGGGCAGAGACGCCACGGCTGCACGACAATGCCTACGCCGTCCTGTTTGGTCAGGATAGCCTCCAGATGCTTGAAATATTTTTCTGCGCTCTTCTGGCCGAAAACCTGGGGAACGAGAGGGTTGAGTGCCAGCGTGAGCCCATCCTTGGCAACTTCCTTAACGCGCTTGGCCACCTTGTCTGCCAGGGTCGGCAGGGTCAATTCACCAAAGGTGGAGCGGAAAATTCGTTGAACCTCAGCAATGGCTGCTCCCTGCATGCTGCGGGATGCCATGGCAGCGGCCTTGAAACGCAGCTTGCCAACGGTGCTGAAAATGGCAGGTACACCGCCATGGGTTGCCAGAATCCGGCGCAGATTCTCAGACTGCTCGTGGGGATCCGTTACATGGAACACACTGCCGCAGAGTTCCTGCACAAATTGCAGGTTTTTCTTGTCGGCCGCCAGTCGGGAAAGGGCGGATATCAGGGTTCGCTCGTCCGAACGGATGGCTTTCAGTGAGGCAAGGAGCAATTCCTGCGCCATGTCTGCCGCTCTTTGTGCCAGAGTGCGGTCATCCCATTTGCGCTTCTTTGCTTCTGCCAGTTGTGCCTGTATATCCAGTTCCGCCATACGTGCGGATATTCTACCCTGCTCACCCTCTGCTGGCAAGTGAAAAGTATGACTTGTTGTCAACACATCTGCTGTGTTGGCGGGTGTGGAGCCGGACTACATTTCATTCCAGTCAATCTGCCCGGGAAGAAGCTCGGAAACAAGTGTTCGTACGCGTTTATCTGCTTCTTCTTCGGTGAGGTTGAGCTCGGGTGCCCAGTACGAATTGGCCTGGAAATAGGCCCAGCGTTGTACATAGCCCTTCGCTACGCGGTCATACATGTCCTGGAGCGTGCGGCCAATGTGGGTGTGGCGCATGGTTCCATGCCCGATGAAGACATAGTAGCTGACAAAATTGAGGGTGAGATTATCTTCCCGGTTGGGAAGGGGTACACGGGAAGTGAGACGGGTTACGGAGATGGTGCGGCCATCGGTCAGGGTAATTTCAGACTCACTGGTCTGAAGGTTCACATGACCTTGTGAGGGCAGACAGCGCTCCGGCCGGTGAATGGAGGAGTTCATGTCGCTGCCGGAATAGACGATGGAGACTTCCACAGGCGGTTTTTCCTGTTCCCAGAATACGCGCTGGGGTCGGGTGTATCTCGCCTTGCTGAATCGGGTGTCAGCGGCCAGGGAGGTGCGTTCTACTTCGCTTTCCTGGATTTTGGTGCCCTGCCAGCCCGGTAGTTCACCGTCCACAGGTAAATCCGGGGAAATGCTGGATTCCACCAGCGCTTCGTGGCGGGGCAGAATGAACACGGAGCCCAGCAGCAGTGCCAGCAGGCTTGGGGGAAGCCATGCGCGGAGGAGGGTGGATATCATACCTCATCCTCCTTTCCGGTGGAGACGTTGACCCGGCGTACTACGGTGCGGCGACGTTTCAGGAAAGGAACTTCTCCGGCCAGCAGACCGTGCAGCAGCATGAGCCCCACCAGACTGGCCGGGAAAAAGAAGAGCAGGCCGGACCAGTCGTGCCAGGTTTTGGATGCAAAGGCCGGGTTAATGTATTCCGCACACACAAAGATGCTGGATACGCGGAAGGCATTAGCCGCGATGGAAAGGGGAATGGCGCTGAATCCCAGCAGGATTCGTTTCCAGAGTGCAAGTTTTTCTGCCAGGTAGGCCCAGGCAATGGAAACCATGATGAGTGCCATGAGCGAACGCATGCCGGAGCAGCCGCCGGCAATGCTGTAAGTATCCCATTGCCCTGTGGCGGAGGTAATGTTGGTGCCCTCCACAATGGTTTGCACACCGCAGAGCCCGGCTCCCCAATGTGCGGCTTGTGTGGCCAGTAGCTGCATGCCCACCGTGGCTTGCTGGAAACCCGGCAGGGGGATGCTCAGCCAGAGGAAGAAGAAGGGAAAAGAACAGCGCAGAGCAGCCTTTCGGCCCCAGTAGCACCATACACCGCCGGTAAGCAGGAATGGCAGGGCACCTATGGCCACACGCCCCTGCTGTGTGCGTACTGCCAGTACGCAGAATAAAGCTCCCAACACTGCCAGCCAGAGTCCGTGCAGACTACCCTGCAGTTTGGCGTTGCGAAGTCCGGAACAGGCGTGAACCAGCATGTATCCTGCCAGCAGGGGTACCATCCACCCGTGTTCGTAGTCATTTTCCTTGTTCCAGGCTGTGACCAGCCAATCCGTGGCACTGCTGGTGCCACTCAGAAATCCCGGGTAGAGACTTACTATCCAGATGACCAGCAGTAAATAGGTGCAGAACCCTGCCCAATTCAGTGGCGACAGGGTCTTGAATAGCGATTTTGGGGCTTCTTGTGTGCTCAATATGAAAAAAAATGCAGTTAGATGTGCATTTAGTATTGCAATTTTTGCGAAAATGTCAAGAATAGTCGCTCACACACCTCATTCATACATGAAAATCATCAGCGGTACCGCTCATCCCCAGTTAGCTAAGGACATTGCCAAGGTCATGGGTCTTCCCCTGTGCGACGCAACTGTCAATACTTTCCCGGACGGCGAAAGCTTCGTTCAGATTAAAGAGTCCATTCGTGGCGCAGACGCATTCATTGTGCAGCCGACCTGCCCTCCCACGAACCACAACCTCATGGAGCTGCTCGTGATGGTGGATGCCGTGCGTCGCGCCAGCGCCAGCCGCATTACTGCCGTTATTCCTTTCTATGGCTATGCCCGCCAGGATCGCAAGGACAAGCCCAGAGTTCCCATTACCTCCAAGCTGGTGGCTAACCTGCTCACCGCCGCCGGTGTGAACCGCGTGCTTACCATGGACCTGCACGCTGCTCAGATTCAGGGTTTCTTCGAAATCCCGGTGGATCATCTTCACAGCGTGCCTGTGCTCATCAAGCACCTCAAGGCTAATTACGTGAAGGATATGAACAACCTTGTGGTGGTTTCCCCCGACATTGGCGGTGTGAAGAATGCTAAGAGCTATGCTAACATTCTCGGCACGGATCTGGCCATTGTGGCAAAGCAGCGTATCTCCGCTACGGAGGTGGATGCCCATGCCGTTATCGGTGATGTGAAGGGCAAGGACGTTCTCATGGTGGACGATATGACCGAATCCGGCGGTACCCTCTGCGCTGCAGCCAAGATTCTCAAGGAGCACGGTGCAGCCCGCATCTTTGCCGGCGTGTCTCACGGTGTGCTGACCGATTCTGCCCGCGAGCGCCTGGCCAACAGCTCCATTGAGTGTCTGCTCACTTCTGACTCTGTTCCCATGGCCTATGGTGACCGCGTGGATACCGTGAGCATTGCTCCGCTCTTTGCTCAGGCTATTGCCAATATACACCACAATGCTTCCGTGACCCACCTGTTCGAGGTGTAAGAAGCTTGGTCAATGTTTCTAACTTTCAAGCCCGGCCTGGAAACAGGTCGGGCTTTTTCGTGGTTTTTACTCGGCAATGAGTACCGGGGTGCAAAGGGATACCATCTCGAATAGGATGGCTGCATCCTGGGGAGAAAGCCGTATGCAGCCGTGGGAAACAGGAGTGCCGAGGCTGGCGGTATCGGCCGTGCCGTGTATGTAGATGTAGCGTGCGCGGGTGTTGGCGTTGTGCCGTTCGAGCCCATGCAGGGTGAGAATGCGGGACAGGATGGCATCTTCTCCCAGGCTGGCTGCGGGATGCAGACCTACTGGTGTGCGTGCCCGGAATACAGTGAGAAGCGGGGCGTTTTCTCCGTGTTTGGAATAGATGATGAAATGCCCCAGAGGGGTGCATCCGCTGCCTTCCTTGCTGCCCGTGCCGGCAGCTCCCGTGCTACACGGGGCTGCAAAAAGCAATCCGCCAGCGGCAGAGCGGAGCTCCAGCCTCTGGCGGGAAATGGAGATAAAAATGTGGTTTGCCGGGGTGGAAGTCATGGAACGAGTATCAGGACTCTCCAAGAATGGTGCGGGCTATGTCCTCAGCCGCGTCCGGGCGGGCGAGTGCACGCATAGCTGTTTCCATGGTGCCTCGGGCTTCGGTGTTCAATGCAGTGCCGTGTACAAAATCATGCACTTTTTGCACGGTAAGCTCGGCCTGCTGGATGAGCACGGCTGCACCGTGGTCGGAGAAGGCCTTTGCGTTGTGGGTCTGGTGGTCGTCTGCCGCAAACGGGAAGGGGACCAGGAGACAGGCTTTACCGATGAGGGAAAGTTCTGTCAGGGTGCTGGCACCACTGCGGGCAATGACTCCATCTGCAGCGGCATAGGCAGCGGGCATATCAGCACAGAACCCGAGAACAGTGATGTTCGGAGCCCCACCGGCAAGGGTATTGACTCGTTCATAATCGAGTCTGCCGGCAATGACGAGATAATGCACATCGGGGTCGGACTTGGCGGCTTCTATCAGCAGGGAGTTCAGATTACGGGCACCCTGGGAGCCACCTGTAACGAGGATGACCGGCTTGTCCTGCGGCAGTCCCAGCCGCTCGCGTGCTTCTGTTGCTGTGGGCAGGTTGCGGATTTCGTCCCGAACCGGGGTGCCGACAACAGCGCAGGTGCTGCCGGGGAAATGCTGCACGGCTTCTTTCAGTCCTACCAGTACCTTGGTACACCAACGGGCTGTAAGGCGGTTGGAGCGCCCGGGCATGGCGTTGGAATCGTGCACATAGGCTCGCAATCCCAGCGCGTGCGCTGCCTTGCAGGGCGGGAGACTGGTGAACCCACCCATACCCAGCACCACGTCAGCCTTTTCCCGGCGCAGGAGCTTCTTGCAGCTCATGTAGGTGGTGAAAAGTTTCCAGAGGAAAGCCGGCATGCGCAGGGAGAATGTTGCAGGTTTGGCAATGGCAGGAATGGAGTGGAACTCCAGGTCGCCGTATTTGCTGGAGGCCTCGGCATCCACTTCTTTTCGGGAAATGAGGAGGACGGGTCTGTGCCCCTGTTTGCGAAGTTGCTGAGCCACGGCAATACCGGGGAAGAGGTGCCCGCCTGTGCCGCCGCAGGCGATGATGACATTAAGGGGACGAGAAGTCATGGTTTCTGGATTTCCTTGAGTCTGCGGAGGGGCCAGTAATTCTGGCGTATGATGGGGGTGTGCCGTTGGATGCTGGTGAGCAAACCAATGGCGCCTATGGTGAAAATCAAGTTGGTGCCGCCACTGCTGATGAATGGCAGCGGAAGACCGGTGTTCGGCAATTTGCCTGTCACCACCAGGATGTTCAGCATGGCAGGCCAGAAAATGGTGCACGAAATGCCCAAAGCCAGGATGCGTCCGAATGTATCCTGAGTCTGCAAGGCCAGGATGATGCCGGCAAATGCCATCATGGTGAAAAGGAATACAACCCCGGCAGCGCCGATGAAGCCCCATTCCTCCCCGATTTCAGCAAAGATGAAGTCTGTGTGTGCGTAGGGCAGATTGCCGTATTTCTCAATGCCATCACCCAGCCCCACACCGGTAATCCCGCCACGAGCAAATGCCAGAATGGCAATCCACTGCTGGCGTCCGGCTCCCTGGCTGAACGCTTTCGGGTCAAACCAGGCCTCAATGCGCATCATGCGGTTGGGGCTGTCCGTCATCATGACATAGAGGAAGATGCCGCCAATGAGCATGGCCAGCAGCATGAGCCAGGTGCGGGTACCCGCTACATACATGACGCAGAAGCCCGACATGGCCAGCGCCGCAGCTGTGCCCATGTCTTTTTCAAACAGGATAAGAATCAGAGGTACCCCGAACAGAACGGCGCCCGGCCAGAAAAAACCTTTCCAGAATGTGCCGGCCATTTCACGGTGGGTTGTGTACCAGTGTGCCAGCGTAAGCATAAGCGAGATTTTGGCCAGCTCACTGGGCTGGAAGGTAAGACCGAGGTTAATCCAGCGTGATTCGCCATTGATGGTTTTGCCGATGCCGGGCAGGTAACAGCAAATGAGAAGAATGACACATACCCACCAGATGACATAGACAAAACGGCGGAATATGTGGTAGTCGATGCGGCTTAACCCGAGGGCAATGCCAAGGCCTAACAGGGCAAAGCTGCATTGCTTGCCCAGGAATGTATCGTACCAGGGCAGGGCATCCTGCCCCTGTACGCAGGTGCCGGTGCTGGCTACCATGATGATTCCCAGCACGAGCAGCAGGATGAAGCTGACCCATACGCAGATGATGCTGATGCGGGAAATCATGGCAGAACGGCAGTTGCAGTTATCTTACTCGCTGACCTTAAGCTTCTGATTGACCTGGAGCCGTTTGGCGTCATTCATGGTCATGTTGTTCAGCTGGAGAAGCTTATTGAGAGATATGCTGTACTTTTTAGCGATGCGGCCCAGGCTTTCTCCACGCTTGACCACATGATATTTTGCTGTGTCCTGCACAACGGGCTTGCTGGCTTGAGCAGCCTGAGCATGCTGAGAATCGGCCGGAACAAGTACCGTGAGGTAGGTGCTGCCGGGGAGATTGGTCATGGCTGCCAGCTGGGGATTAGCGCCTTTCAGCACATCCTCCGATACGTTGTACTGGGCAGCGATGCGCCCCCAGGTGTCACCGGACTGAATCAGGTGCTTGATTTCCGTGGTGGGGGTGGCGGGCTGAGCCGGAGCGGGAGTGGGCTGTACCACAACGGGGGTGGGCTGTGCTTCTGCCTGGGCAGGTACCGGGGTAACCGCTTCTACATTGATAGGAGTCTGCGTAATGTGCACTTGATTGCTGGTCTCTGCCTGCACAACAGGTTGGACCGGTTCCGCCGGTGCGGGTTGGGCCGGAGCCGCAGGGGGCGGTGTAATGGTGGGTGCTACGGCCATACCGCTGTTGCTCTTGCCGATATTGCCGCGCATCATGACTCCGCCGATAATGAGAAGGTGCAGGACAATGAGACACAGGATGATGCGCACGACAACAGAGGGATTTGTGCGGTCTATGACCATTCCGGTGTCGGAGTGCAGGCGGCGGGGCTGTTTGAGCTTGCCGTCTACGAATGTCTTGAGGAAGTGGCGTTTGGGTTTGGCGCGACCCAGGTCGGATTTGTGAAATGATGCAATCGTCTTTTTCTTCATAAAATGGAATCGGAGTGGGAGATTAAAGATGCAGTGTAGTCTTGACGGCATCGCGGAAGCATTGTCCGCGCTGGACATAACCGGTAAACTGGTCGAAGGAGGAGGTGCCGGGAGAGAACAGCACCACATCGCCACGCTCTGCGGCCTGGTGGGCAGCGGCCACAGCCTCCTGCACGGTTGTTACTTTGATGACGCGGCAGACCGGGGAGAAGGTGGCCTCCAGCTGGTCGGCAATCTGACCGAATACCACGCAGAGGCGGGCTTTCTGCTCCAGCATGGGATTGATGGCGGAGTAATCCAGCCCCTTGTCCTTGCCGCCTGCCAGCAGGATGATGGGGCGGGTCTGGGAACGTACGGCTGCTTCGGTAGAGTGCAGATTAGTGCTCTTGGAATCATTCAGCCACAGCACACCATCTATTTCTGCCACGGTTTCGCAGCGGTGCCCGGGCGGGTTGAATGCGCGGATAGCGGTAGAGATGACGGCGTCTTCCAGCCCTACGGCGCGGCAGGCCAGGGTGGTGGCCATGGCGTTTTCGGCGTTGTGAGCCTGCTCCAGCGAGGTGCCGCGCAGGGGGGTAAGCACGCTGCCGCCTTCGCAGATGGCACCGTTTTCAAAATACAGCTGGCCGGTGTTCACTACGGAGGAGAAGCCCACGCGGCGGGGTGCCAGCTCAGGCAGGTCTTCGCCTTCGCGCACGATGGCGAGCTGGTCTGCGCTCATGTTCTCGAAGATGCGGAGCTTGGCGTTGAAGTAGTCTTCCACCCGGGTGTAGCGGTCCATGTGGTCCGGGGCGAAGTTCAGCCAGATAGCCACCTCGGGCTTGAAATCGATGATGGTTTCCATCTGGAACGAGGAGACCTCCAGCACGGCGAACTCCGGCTGGGGCTCCATGAGCGCTACTTCGCTGAGGGGGTAACCGTAGTTGCCGCAGGCCTTGGCGGTCTTGCCGGCGCTGAGCAGCACATGCTCCAGCAGGGCGGTGGTGGTGGTTTTGCCGTTCGTACCGGTGATGGCGATGATGCGGCCGTTGTAATAGTGCCAGGCCAGTTCTGTTTCACCGATGAGCGGAGCCCCATGGGCGGTGAACGCAAGTGTCCACGGTATGTCTCCTTCGATGCCAGGTGAAAGAATCACCATATCGGCAGCGTAGGTGCGGGCGTGTTCCTCAGTGGCGCCGGGAATGAAGTTGACGCCGGGTTCACTGCAGGTGGCGGCGGGATTGGCATCGAAAATGCAGACTTCGGCTGCACCTTTGGCAAGAGCCAGGCGTGCGGCTGCCACGCCGCTGCGGCCACAACCCAGAACTGCTATCTTTTTACCGGTAAGTTCCATGGTGAAAGGAATGGGTATAAGGGATTATACGAAGATGCAGGCACCCAGAATGAGACCGAGTACTGCCAGGAAGAATGAAATAATCCAGAAGCGCACACAGACCTGTGTTTCACTCCAGCCGCACTTTTCGAAGTGGTGGTGAATGGGGGCCATGCGGAAGAAACGGCGCGGCTCACCGTACAGCTTGCGGCTTACTTTGAACCAGCCTACCTGAATCATTACGGAGCAGGCCTCGGCCACAAAAACACCGCCGATGACTACCAGCAGCAGCTCCATGTGGGTACAGACGGCTACCGTACCCAGTGCCCCACCCAGGGAGAGGGAGCCGGTGTCGCCCATGAATACTTTTGCCGGGTGAGCATTGAACCACAGGAAACCGAGACAGGCGGCGGCGATACAGAGCAGATAGTTTGCAAGGGCAACTTCCCGGAGGGAAAGGCAGAGAGAAAGGAAAGCAAGTGAGGCTACTACCATGCAGCCGCTGGCCAGGCCGTCCAGACCATCGGTCAGGTTTACGGCGTTGGAGGAGCCGATGATGACCAGCATGGCGAAGGGAATGAAGAGCATGCCCATGTCCAGCTCACCGTAGAAGGGAATGAAGATACTGGCGATGGAAGGATCCAGGTAGTACAGGTACCCGGCACAACCCAGAGATGCCACGGCCTGCAGGGCAATCTTGAACCATCCGCTCACACCATCGGAGCTCTTTTTGGTAATCTTGGCCCAGTCATCAAGGAAACCGAGAATGGCGGTTACGACCATGACCAGTAAGCAGCACTGGAGCTTGGGGTTCCCCATGTCCAGGAACAGGATGCTGGTAAGCATGATGAGTCCGATAATCATGAGACCACCCATGGTGGGGGTGCCTACCTTGGCCTGGTGCTCCGGGGCCAGTGTGCCCCCGCAGGCCTGTCGAATGGGTTGTCCGGCTTTCATGGCTCGCAGAATGGCAATGAGCCGTGGGCCGATGAGCATGGACCCGATAAACGGTACCAGCAGCGCCAGTAGCAGCTGAACACCAAGGGGAATTTCGCAGATAAAATTAATCATGGCTTATGCTTTGGGGTTAAGGGAGGGAAAGAGTTCGTAGATGCAACGCTCCATTCCTGCGGAGCGGGAGCCTTTGAAGAGCAGGGCATCGCCCGGTTGCATGAGTGCGCGAAGCGCTGCTGCTGCTTCGGCCGGGGTATTCACCAGCATGGCTGGTATGCTTTCGGATGCGGCCTGGCAGAGCGCCAGCGTTTCCGGGCATTCCGGACCCACTACCACTACGGCGGTATAGTCCAGGGAGGCTGCGCACCAGCCCATGTCGGCATGGGCTGCGATTCCGCCCTCGCCCAGTTCACCCATTTTGCCAAGTACGGCAATGTGGCGCTGCGGCCCGCGCAGGGCGGCTACAGTTTCGAGAGCTGCTTTCATGCTCTCGGGGTTGGCGTTGTAGGTGTCATCCACCACGGTGTATCCCTCGATTTCCTTGCAGGCCAATCGGCCATGGGTGAGGGCCGATGCGGAAAGCCCCACTGCAATCTGAGCCGGGGTGCAGCCGAGTTTCCAGCCTGCTGCTGCAGCCAGAAGACTGTTGCTTACCATGTGTGCCCCGGGTACGGGCAGGTTGACCTCCACCTCTTCTTCGCCCTCAATATGCAGGGTGTAGGAGGTGCCGGTGGCTGTGCTGCGTGGATTGAGGGCGCGCACCGGGCTGTTGCAGCCTCCTACGGGGATGCAGGTAGCTACTGTCTGCGAGGGTATGTAAGCGGCATAGTCATCCAGTGCGGGATAAATCATGTACCCGCTGGCGGGAAGTGCTCGTGCCACGGTGCATTTTTCCTCAGCAATGGCTTCGCGTGTGCCCAAGTATTCCAGGTGAGCAGAGCCGATGGTGGTGATAATGCCAATCTGGGGCTGGGTTATAGCGCAGAGCGGGGCGATTTCCCCGGCATGGTTCATGCCCATTTCCCAAATGGCGGCTTCAGTGCCTTTTCCGGCACTAAGCACACTGAGCGGAACGCCGATGTGGTTGTTCAGGTTGCCTTTGGTGGCCAGTGTTTTGAACTTCTGCGAAAGCACGGAAAGGCACATGTCCTTGGTGCTGGTTTTGCCGCTGCTGCCAGTAAGTCCCACCACATGCAGGGGGGCAAGCTGTTCGCGCCACCAGGTAGCCAGACTCTGCAGGGCTGCCAGGGTGTCTTCCACTTGCACAACGGTGCAGCCCTCTGCAAAGTCTCCCTCCACCCGGGAAACAACTACGGCTGCGGCTCCCTTCCGGGAGGCTTCTGCTGCAAAGGTGTTGCCATCGAAGCGCTCACCGCAGAGTGCCAGAAATACGCAGCCGGGTGTGATGGCTCGGCTGTCAGTGGTGAGCCCCGTTGTGATACTGCGGCCGCCTACTACCACGGCCTGGCCATGGGTGGCTGCAAGGAGTTCGCTGGTGCTCAGGTGAGTCATGGGTGGATGTTCATGAAGGATTAGTTGCGGCGGCCTTCCGGCTTGCGGGAGGGCACGGAAATGCCTTCCGGGTTTTTCTCTGCGTAGAACTTGCGCACTACGGCAGAATCAGAGAAATCGATGGTTTCGTTGGCGAAAATCTGGTAGTTCTCGTGTCCTTTACCTGCGATAAGGATGACATCGCCCGGCCGAGCCTGTTCCAGCGCAGCGCGGATGGCTTCTTCACGGTCAGTGATGCGGTGTTGCTTTTCGCGGGGAATGCCGGGCATTATCTCATCAATAATCTGTTCGGGGTCTTCGCTGCGGGGATTATCGCTTGTTACCAGGCAGAGGTCGCTGTAACGGGCTGCGGCTTCACCCATGAGGGGACGCTTGGTGCGGTCGCGGTCGCCGCCGCAGCCGAAAATCGTGAAGAGACGGCCATTCCGGCAGAGTGCCTTCATGGTTTTGCAGACGTTTTCCACGGCATCGGGGGTGTGAGCATAGTCTACAAAGCACTGCACATTGTTGACACTGCTTACCAGTTCAATGCGGCCAGGAACCTGGGGGCTCTGGGCCAGGGCATTGATGGCATCGCTCAGGCTGACACCTGAGCAGACCGCACCGGCCAGCGCGGCCAGGCTGTTGGAGAGGTTGAACTCGCCAATCAGCGGGGTGCGGACCAGGAAACTGCGACCCTGGTACAGAAGCTCATACTGGCTGCCCTTCAGGGTAATCAGCTTGGGAATAGCCCGGAAATCTGCCTTTTCGTTTTCACCGAACGTACGTACTTTCATGATGGGGGCTAGTTCCTCTGCCAGGCGGCGACCGTAGGCGTCATCAATATTGATGACAGCCACGCTCTTGCGGTCTGCTGCTGCCATGCCGGTGAAGAAGAGTTTCTTTGCCAGGTAGTATTCTTCCATGGTGCCGTGGTAGTCCAGGTGGTCCTGAGTCAGGTTGGTGAAGATACCCACTCGGAAGTTCGTTCCGGCTGTGCGCTGCTGTGTGAGCGCATGAGAGGAAACTTCCATGGCAACAGCGCGGCAGCCATTGCCCGCCATATCGGCCAGCATGCTCTGGAGCAGTGCGCACCCCGGAGTTGTGTTGCTGGAAGGAATACGGCGGTTGCCGTTATCATAGATGATGGTGCCGATGAGACCGGCACGCTGCCAGACAGCGCGGAAAATGTGATTTACCAGATAGCTGATAGTGGTCTTGCCGTTTGTGCCGGTGACGCCCAGCAGCACCATCTTGTCGCTGGGGAAATCATTCCAGGCGCTCATCAGGAGACCGTTTGCTTCGCGTGTGTCCTTAACCTGAACCCAATAGGTGCCTGCGGCCGTGGCTGCTTCGCTGGCCGGTGTCTCAGCAACAATGGCAGCGGCGCCCGCGGCAATTGCTTCGTCTATGACTGTGTGACCATCGAACTGCGTGCCTTTGACGGCCACATAGCAGCAGCCCGGAATCACCTTGCGGCTGTCATCGGTGAGCAGGGTGAGCTGCTTGTTGAGCTTGCCGCTTGTGGTGGCGCCAGACAGGATGCTGAATATTTTCTTGGTGTCCATGGTGAGGGGAAAATTCTTTTTACTTTATAATAGCAGATTCTTCCTTAGATGAAAGATATTTTTCGTATGCTTCGGGGTCACTAGGCGTAAGATTGAGCACATTGATGAAGCGTTCGGCCGCTGCACGGAAGATAGGCGCCGCTACGGTACCGCCGCCGGGATTGCAATCGGTGGGGTGGGGTTCATCAATGACGGTCATGACGACCAGCTTGGGATCATCTATAGGCAGCACGCCTGCAAATGAAACCGTGTACAGATTTTCCGTGTAGCCACCGCCGTCTTTCACTTTTTTGGCAGTGCCGGTCTTGCCGCCGATGCGGAAGCCCGGAATGGCTGCTGCAGTGGCTGTTCCGCGGCCGCATTCGCCCTTGCGCTCGGTGACGCTTTCCAGAGCAAAGCGCAAATCCTTGGCTGTGCTGGATTTCATGACCCGGCAGATTTCGGTGGGGGCGCATTCATCGTATACCGAACCATCGGGGGAGGTGATTTTATCGATGAGTCGTGGTTTCATGCGCACGCCATCGTTGGCAATGGCTGCATACACCATGGCCATGTGGAGCGGAGATACTGCCACAGAGTAACCGTATGCAATTCGGGAGTAGTTTACGATGTTGGTGCCATCTGCCAGCAGGCAGGCACCGCCGCTGGGCAAATCGATGCCCGCGGGCTTGTTCAATCCGAATTTTTCCAGGTATTCCTTGAAGTTCGGCCATTTTGCAGCCAGGGCAATGCGGGCGGCTCCGGGGTTACTGGATTTTTTGAGCACGCCCCACATGGGAAGGCTGTGATAGTTGAAGGGACGGTCGCTGATGGGGCGGCTGCCGAAGCCAACGGAGAAGGGTTCGCAGTTGATATAGGCATTGATACCCATAATCCCTTTGTCCACAGCACTGGTTACGGCCAGAACCTTGAAAGTGGAACCGGGTTCATATCGGGTCTGGCAGGCAAAGTTGAAATCGCCGGTAATGGGTTTGCCATTGCTATCTTTGACTTCCCCGCGAGGGAATTTGCCATTGTGCGTAATGACTTCCTTCGTGTTCAGGTCAAAAGCAGGGCGGCTTACCATGGCCAGGATATCGCCGGTCTTGGGTTCCACCACAATCATGCAGCCACGCTTGGCTCGGAAGTGGCGCATGCCTTTGTCCAGCTCTTGCTCCACAATGTTCTGCAGACGCATGTCAATGGTGAGCTTGAGGTTGAGACCATGTTTCGGGGCCATGTAGCGGTCATCCTCATTGGGTAGAACCTGTCCGCGGGCGTTGTGGCGGTATTCGCGGAAACCATCCACGCCGGCAAGGTAGCTCTGGAAGTAAGCTTCCACACCGCTCATGCCCTTGTTTTCGTGGTCTACATAGCCAAGTACATGGCTGAGCATTTCCGGCATGACATAGGAACGGCGCAGTTCGGACTGCACAATAAGCCCTCGCACGCGGGCATCGCTCACCGCTTTACGAATTTTATCTGCGGTGTCAAAGCTCATGCCTTTGGCCAGTACAATCTGGTTGCGGTACGAGCGCCCGGGTTCTCCTTTGGCTGTTGCTTCTTCGTTGTATTTTCTGGTGGCTGTCTGAGCGATTTTTTCAACGATATCCGCCTCGGTCATGAAGCGCTTGATGGTGCGCCCATTCACCGTCTCTTCGATTTCCTGGTGCGAGAGGAAAGGGTAGAGCACTTTTGCCACGAGTTTATCGTGCTGTTCAAAATAGTGAGCCATGATCTTCTCATCATATTCCATGAGTCGATTGGCCTTGGCATCCTTCGGATTGATTTTTGCCAGGCGTTCCTTCTTCTGCTCATCGGTCAGATTGGCCTTGGCGTTGTTGAGCAATTTGGCGCGGTGGTTATAGATGAGTTTGCGGCGTTCTTTCGGGTCCTCGGTTTCTTCCCACTTGGGATCGTTTACGGCGTGGTTGTAGGCAAGACCTTCCACTACGGCTGTGATTTCACGCAGGTGGTAGCGGTCAGCCACGAGCTCGGCACTCTGTATGTTATTGGTAAGAAGCTCCTCATTGCGGTCCATGATGATACCGCGCTGGGCAGGGATTGTTTCCGTGTCGATGAGATCATCTACGGCTGCTGGTCGATGGTTGCCGGAGTCGATTACCTGCAGCTCAGCAAGTCGCACTGCCGCCACGCTGGCTGTGCTCATCATGATGAAGGCAAGAACCGCTGCGCGTCCGGCAAATGGAATCTTTGTTTTCATTTTCGGGTGGAGCTGCTATTGGTTTATATTAGAATTTGATGACGGCCAGGCCACTGTCCTGCAGACGGCGGGCAAGTTCAATCTGGCTGCGGTCGATATCGCGCAGGGTGGAACGATCCTGGCTGAGACGGTCGCGCATGGCCCAACGGTTGGTCATGGCGTTGGTTTTGGCGCGGTGCTGGTTTGTATTGAGATTGCAGACTGTAATCTCACGATTAAGCTTGTTGATTTCGGTGCGCACCGCTACCTGATCATTCTTGAACAGGGCATAGGTGACGCCGCCCGCTGAGACGAGAACCGCAAAGACTATCATCCAGACCAGGAAGCCGAAGCTTATCCGGTCGGCGTAGCGTGAGATGTGTGGGTTCGGTGCCATGTAAGGTGTGAAGGTGGGGGTGATACAGTGAGAGATAGGTGATTAGAGTTTCTCGATGACGCGGAGTTTGGCGCTGCGGGCTCTGGGATTTGCAGCCAGCTCGGCTTCGCTTGCCACAATGGGCTTGCGTGTGACCTGACGGGCTGCATATTCCGGATTGGGGCGCGGGGCCGGCCACTCCGGTCGGTCGATTTCCGGGCGGGTCACGCGGTCAAAATAGCGTTTGACGGCGCGATCCTCCAGGCTATGGAAAGTGATGATAGCGAAACGGCCACCGCTTTTAAGCAGGCTCAGACCCGTTTCCAGCAGTGCATCCAGCGCACCCAGTTCATCATTCACCGCTATGCGCAGAGCCTGGAATGAGCGGGTGGCGGGGTGCTGTTTGCCCTTGCGGGGCAGAACAGAGGCGATGATGTCTGCCAGTTGAGTGGTGGTGGTGATGGGGCCTTTTGCTCGTTCCTGTACAATGCGGCGTGCAATGGCGCGGCTGGCTCGCTCTTCCCCATATTGCCAGAGGATATCTGCCAACTCGCTTTCCTCTGCCTTGTTCACGAGGTCGGCTGCACTGCAGGGGGCTGCAGGATTCATGCGCATATCCAGCGGGCCTTCTGCCAGGAAGGAGAATCCGCGTTCTGCCTGGTCTACCTGCGGAGAGGAAATGCCGATGTCTGCCAGAATGCCATCCACGGCTTCCAGCCCTTCGGACCGGAGTAATTCAGCAGCGTTGCGGAAGTTGCCTGATACGATGTGCAGACGGTCTGCGTAAGGCGCCAGACGCTTGCGGGCTGCCCGCCGTGCGGCAGGGTCCTGGTCAATGCCCCAGACGGTGGCTCCTGCCTGGAGCATGAGTTCGGTGTGACCGCCTCCACCCAGTGTGGCGTCCACCAGCACCCGTCCTTCTGCCGGTTGCAGGGCTTCCACAGCTTCGTTGCGCAGCACGGTCACATGGTGGAAACCTGCACCTTCCTCTTCCTCTGCCGGGTCGGTATCGTTTTCTGCTTCGCTGTTGCGGCAGGTGTCCTGCCATTCTGCGGCTTCTGCGGGGCTGATGGCTTCCACCAGCGGTGTGTTGCACCACTGGATTTCCGGCGTGGATGAACTCCAGCGGCTCACCAGAGTGTCAATCCCTTCTTCTCCGGTGAGCTCCACCAGAACAGTGGCACTGCAGGGGGTGAGCCGGTAGGCCAGTACGCCTTCCCCGCGCTGCAGCTCCGCTGCTAACGCGCCCATGCGCGTAAGGGAAAGGCTGGCCTGGGCACATGTGTCCAGTGGGGTTGCTATGGCATGCTGCGACAGCTCTCGCAATTCCTGACCAAGTCTGGCAAGGTTTCCTCGTGCGCCCTTGATGCCCGCGTCACGCATGCGCGAGAGAAGTTCTCGCCGGGCTTTCTGCCAGGCGTCAAGCTGCTCGGAGCTCAGTGCCCCTGCCTCCCACAGGAGCACCTTGTAGCAGGTGCCTGCCGGAGTGGCTGCCATGGCATGGCTTTCTGTGGCTATGGGGCTCATGTGAGAATGCCGAATATCTTGTCCAGTTCCAGTTTCGCCAGGGCTTCCGGTGTCTTCGTGGCCTCGAAGTTTGTCGGCTCCCAGATTTCGAAATATGTCCCGCGACCTACGATAGTCACGTTGTCTGTCAATTGGAGACGTTCACGTTGTGCTTTGGGAATGAGAAGTTTACCTTGGCTGCTTACTTCGGCCTCGAAGCTAAGGCCGATGATGGCACCGATGTATTGATTGGTCTGAATGGGCTCGATGCCTCGTGCTTCAGCGTGGCTGCGTATCCCATTTACCATGTCGGCAAAACTCTCCTTGGTGTAGCATTTAAGAATCGGATAACCTTCATTATGAGTGGCTATCAACCACAGTGTGTTCCCCTGCGCGTCACGCCAGCTAGCCGGAATCGCTACGCGACTCTTCGGATCCAGCTTATGCGTCACGTTGCCCGCGAACATTACTGTGGAGACACTATTCATGCTTTTGAGTGCACTTACCTGCACCACCAGTACACTCCAATACACCTGAAAAGTCAACTCAAATTTATGCCTTGAGGGCAAATTTGTGTCGAATTCGGCAAATTTATTTCGCTTTCGGCCAGAATTTCTGAGATAGGGTGTACCGGAGTGTACCGAATTTGATTTTGTCGCAGAAAAGCTTGACTATTATCACCTGTCTGTGTAGGATTTTAGCGGTGCAGGGCATGAAAACTAAGTATTTTACATGGAAAATGGCAAATTTCTGCATTTGCGCGCTGGCGTGGTCGGAGATGCTGCTCATGCTGTGCCTGCGCTACCCCTGCAACCACGGGGATGACTTCAGAAAGAACCTCTGCCTCTTCCTTGCGTGCGGTGTGCTGACAGCTGTGCCGCGGCAGAGATGCCGGGTGGCAGTGCTGGTGCTTTCCCTGCTGGGTGTGCTGGCGGTCCTGGGGCTGGACTACTGCAATATGGCGCTGGATTATGATACCTGGATTCAGCGCGGCATGCCTGCCTGGGGCGAGTTGCGGGCAAAATAAAACCCGCTCCTATGGCAGGAGCGGGTAGGGTGTATGAAAGTGTACCGGGCAGGTCAGTTGGCCTTGAGTGCATCCACGCAGATGGCGGACCAGGTTTCGAGACGCTCGTAGAGCGGGCCGGCGAGCTCATCGAGGGAGCGGAAGGCGAGGTCGGCCAGGGCCTTTTCATTGGGGGCTACCTGGTCATCCTGCAGCTCGAAGCGGTGCACGAAGCCGAGGTGCACGGAGCCTACTTCGTTGGTGTCATCGTTGATGATGGCGAAGAGCTCCTGGGTGGCGGAGCCGGTGAACGTGATTTCCTCACGTATTTCTCGCTCCATGCCGGCGAGGTAGGTGGAGATGGAGTCGGTCAGACCATCGATGGGATTGATATGGCCGCCGATGCCGAGGGACATCTTGTTGTGAAGGCGGGATTCGCCGCCCTTGGAGGTGCGGGCATAGGCCAGGATTCGCCCCTGGTGGCAGAAGATAGCATAGGTGATGAGCTGCTTGAACTGCGGGCTTTGCTCTGCCAGTTCGCGGTCCATGTAGCGAGCCACGCCGGGCTGGAGGAATGCTGTCAGGTAGTCCTGCGGATTAAGCTTCACTCCGTTGAATGCGCCTACAGCCTCAAAGGCTTCGCGCGGAACGACCAGTACCTGTTCTCCATTGTAGCGTGACATGGAGGTATACTAACACAAACCGGGATGAAAAGGAAAGCGCGGATTGTGGCTTATTTTTTCTTACGCTTCTTTTTCTTGTTTTCCGGGGCTTTGTATTGCCCCGGGCCGGTGCAGGAATCGGGCTTCCTGTCAATGCCCCGGCCGGATGCCTTGTACATGGTGTAACGTTGTCCATCCCATTGCACGGCCATGACAATCTGGGCTTCCTGAGGTAGAATGACCTCGGTAGACTGATTGTCTTTCTGGTTTAACCCACGCAGGCAGACTCGGATGAGTGTGCCGGATTTATCGTATACTTCAAAGGCAACAGAGTTTGCCCACTGGTCTGCCGGAACGATGAATGAACGTTTGTTCCCGCTCGTGTTGATAGCGGGAGAAAAATCGGGGCTGGGGGCAATATCCTGTTTATCCCGGTAGATGTTCACGTTGTTGGCATTGATGTAGAAGATAACGGGAGAATCCGGCTTGGGGTATTTCTGGGCATGCTTTACCACATCCTGGCACATTTCTTCAGTGATGGTGAACCAGGCAGAGCTGTAGTCCTCGATGTATCGGTTAATGACGGCGAGCATGCCTACCTCCAGGAAAAAGTCTGTAAGGTCGAGTTTGGCGGAATCGCAGCAACGCTTCATGTAGCGGGTGATGAGTTCACCTTTGGCCATCCGTGATTCATCCGTATCACGCACATCCTTGAAAATAAGAGGGTAAAATAGTTTGTTCCCGCAGGCTAATGTGTTGTAGAGATACAACTGCCACATGGGGCAGAGGGCTACAAACTGGTCGCCGCGGCGTTCGCCAGGTTCCCGGTCGCCATCGTCCGGGCCTATCTGGAACTGCCAGAGCTGCCGGTTGACGAGCGCGCTGTTGACATAACAATCGAAACGCCCCCCTCGTATCCAGAATTTTTCCAACGATGGGCAGTTTTCGTGTTCCAGTCGGATTTCATTCGGATTGAAATCCATGTTGACGAGCTGAGAGAAAAGGTTTACCGTGACTTCGGTTGTTCCTTCCCATTTCATGCCGGGGCGGGTCTGGTTTACATGTCCGAATTCGTGTGAGGTACCCCAGGCACCGCTTTGCTTTACTTGGTCCACATTCACTAGGCCTGGGGTAGTATCGCAATGGAAGGCACCGCCCAGTCCATCGGCGTGCATGTAACCCCGCCACATGACGCGGCCCATGATGTGGTTACCGGGGTGAATCCCCTCCCAGTCCCAGCCCAAGAGCTGCTGTTCCAGTTGCATCTGGCGGTCATACAACGCTACCAGTTCAGGTCCCTTGTCCGGGCATTTGGCTCGCAATGCTTTCACATCCAGAATCCACTGGGTGCGCTCGCCAATGATGTCAAAAATCTCGCTCTTCGCGTTCTTCAATAAGTATCGCCACACCCGGGCATCATCATGCCGGGTGAAAACACCGTTGATGTATCCGCCTGTAATCTGCAGCTTGATTGCCGGAGCTGTTTCAGGGGAGGGATCACGGTAATTCACATAACCATGGCCTGCGTGTTTTACGGTAAAGTTATTGTTGCCGGTGTTGAGGGGGAAGCGGGTCTGCTTGCCGTTTTCCCGGAAGTCATGGACAATGAACTCCACCTTGGTGCGGGGCTTGCCTGCCATGCGGATGGTGATGCTGTCCCCGGCTTCAAAGGCAATGCCTGTGGGGTTCTCGAAACTGGAGTAATTGCCGGTTTTGTATTTTTTGCATAATTCGCCCAGCGGAAGATAGGCTTTGAATTCCCTCAGACGATAATTCTTTTCGAGTTGTTTGGGGGAGCGGTTCAGTTGGGAGAAATCTGTATACTGAGGAACGGGGTGTTTCCCCAGGAGCGCATCCCGGTCAGAATGCTCGTCCTCCTCCTGCTGTGTGGCTTCCTTGTTTTGCTTCTCTTGGTTTGCATTGAGTCTGCGGAACTTTTTTACCTTGTTTTTTGAGGCCTTTACTGTGCTGCACAGCAGGTGCGCCATTCCTGGGACTGGAGGAGTTATCTGGGCTGTTGCCGGAAGTGCCCAACTGGTCAACAGCCCCAGAATGAAAGTAAACGAAGGATTCATGATTGAAAGGCGGATGCGGAATCAGAACATTGCGCGGACACTTGCTGCTGCACACTGTTCTGCGGTTTTGTTTTCCTTGTTCAGTACATTTTTGCTGGCGCCTGCCTTCAATAGGAGTTTGACGATATTTTTGTTACCAGCATCTGCGGCTACGTGTAACGGAGTGTTGCCGAACTCATCCTGTTGGTTAATGTTGATGCTGGGTTCGCTTAGTCGCTTTTTGAGAATGTCCTCGTTCCCGGTGGCCGCGGCCTCATGCAGAGAGTATATATTGTTACTCCGCTTCATGAACATGGAGATGCCTTGTCTGGCCCCTTTCTTTTTTGAAGGCGCTGCATGTGCTGCGCTTCCCAGCAGACAAATCATGATGATGAGTGAAAGATACTTCATGCGTTAAAAGGATGCCAGGCTTTCATCTTAGCAGAATGCATGTATAAGAAAAGGAAAAAATACCACTTTTGATAAATAAAAAACATCCTGCATGTTGCCATGCAGGATGTTAGGGGTGATTTCAGGGGTTACTTGAGCCTCAGCTTGGATTTGTCACCTTTGCGGGCGCTGCTGCGCAGAGAGGCCTGGACTGTTGCCTTGCTCTGGCGCAATCGCTCTGCCCGTTTTTCCAGCTTGCGGCGTTCGTTGCTGCGGCCAACCGCGCTGATGACGGTAATGAGGATGACCAGGCCGACACCGCCGATAATCCAGTGGATAGTATCCAGTTTATCAAGCCCCAGCTTAGCCAGCAGCTTGGCAATATCGCTTTCACGGTCGCCCTTCTTCTTGACTGTCTTAATGGGCTTGACCTTGATGGGAGCCTCAACAACCTTACCGGTTTCCTTGGGCTCTTCCACGACTTCTTCGATAATTTCCTCTTCCGGTTCATCAAGAACCTCGGGCTCTTCTTCTACAACAGGCTCCTCAATCTTCTTCTTGACAGGTTTCGGTTTTTCTGTCTTATCGGTCTTGTTGGCAGTGTAAAGTCGGCGCTCCTCATCTTCCAGCAGCTTCTTGACAGCACTGCCGCTGAGTGTGTTACCCATGGCAGAAGAACCATTGGCGGTGCTCCCTTCGGAGATGTGGCGGCGATTTTCCTTGGGGGCTTTCGGGTAGAATGTCAGGCGCATGCACTTATTGGCAGCGCTGAGTTCCTCGAACATATAGCCCTCATCGAATTTCATGGCACGAGCCCGCCCCATGTAGTATTTTGCAGCTTTATCTGCAGAGAACTTTCTCCAGGAGGCTTCCTCGAATTTGCCGATATCGGCTGCGTCCTTGTCGGCTTCCTCCATGCTTACCGCGCGGCGGTAATCCACCACAATGCAGATGAGCGCCCCGGTTTTGCCATCGAAATCAATGGTGAGTTTGCGGTTGTCGTCCAGGTTCCAGATGCGGCGTACGCTCAGGTCACTTAATACGCGGTACGCATAGTCCTTGGTCAGATTGTCATCTGCCGCCTGTCTGTCAAGAGAGGGGGAAAGGTCGCTGAGTTGCACAGCCATGCCAACCGGAGCCAGAAGCAGGAAACCGGCCAGTGCATATTGGAAAAGTTTGTTCATACGCCCGTATACTATCATGTTGTTTGCTGTCTTACAAGCATATTGTTTACATGTGTAAAATAAAGCTGAATTGCTTTTCTCGCGAGCGCGTACTCGAATTTGGGGATAAAACTTTCATTTTTTTTGTAAAAAAAAGAATTTCTTGATTTTGGGGTTGACTTCTGGGAGAAAAATAGTAGAATGCCGCCGCCGGTTTTCGCCGGCAGGGAAACAGAAAAGGAAAGAAGAAACAGATGAAGACTATCGCTATTGTACTCGGCCTTGCTGCTCTTACCGCTACAGGTAACACGCTGCCTCCGACCCCGGAGAATACGCTGCCCCCGACTCCTGAGTTTGGTATTTGAACAGGGCTGGTGATGTGCCTCCTCATATAAGGTCCGGGGAGGTTGCTGGAATGAATTTTCCAGCTGTTTTTGCGAAAGCTTCCGCTCGTATGAGCCGGGAGGCTTTTTTTGTGCCCTAGCAGGAGCGTGGCGGTGTTGACACGCTGCAGACAGCATAATGCTTGACAATCGCGCCTACGCGCGTATAGTCTCCTGCGAACTTATGAAAAATCAGATTGCTAGCGTACAAGCAGAAGCCCTGGCCCGCATTGCCGGCATTGCCGACATGAAGGCCCTGGAGGATGCCCGTGTGGGTATTCTGGGCAAGAAGGGTACTCTTACCCAGGTGCAGCAGGGCATGCGCGATGTGCCCAAGGAAGACAAGCCCGCCGTGGGTGCTCTTCTGAATGAAGCCCGCGCCATCATCACCGCCGCTCTGGAGGACCGCAAGGCCGCCCTGCAGCAGGAACTGGATGCCGCCGCTGTGGCTGGTGTGGACTTTACCATGCCGGGTGCCACGCTGCCCGCCGGTGGTCTGCACCCCATCTCCATTGTGCGCGATGAAGCTGTACGCGTGCTGCGCCGCATGGGCTTCACCCTGGCCGATGGTCCCGAGATTGAGGACGAGTGGCACTGCTTCGATGCCCTGAACACCCCGGATGACCACCCCGCCCGCAATGAGAAGGATACCTTCTACTTCGACAGCGGCAAGCTGCTGCGCACGCAGACCAGCACCGTGCAGGCCCGCGTGATGGAGAAGGACTGCCCGCCCATCCGCATCATCTGCCCCGGTTCTGCTTTCCGCCGCGATGCCATCGATGCCACCCACCTTTCCGCCTTCAACCAGATTGAGGGTCTGTATGTGGCCAAGGAAGTGAGCGTGGGTGACCTGAAGGGTACGCTGGAGTATTTCCTGAAGGCGCTCTTCGGCGAGGAGACAGCGGTGCGTTTCCGTCCGCACTTCTTCCCGTTCACGGAGCCGAGCTTTGAGATTGACGTGCTGCTGCAGGCTGCGGGTCAGGCTCCGCGCTGGATTGAGATTGCCGGTTGCGGCATGGTGAATCCCGCCGTGTTCGAGAATATCGACAAGGCCACCGGTAAGAATCTGTATGCCGGCTGCACGGGCTTCGCCTTCGGTATCGGTCTGGAGCGTCTGGCCATGATTCGCTGGGGTATCCGCGATATCCGCCTCCTCATCGAGAACGATGCCCGCTTCCTTGCTCAGTTCCAATAAAATCTAACTCTTTTCTTACCATATCATGAATGTTTCACTGAATTGGCTTTCCAGCTATATTGACCTCGAGGGCCTCGGCACTCAGGAGATGGCCGATATGCTCACCTTCGCCGGTATCGAGGTGGAGGGTATCCAGGAGCGCGGCGTGACCACCGATCTTGTGGTGGTGGCCCAGGTCATGGAGAAGACCCCCGTGGAGGGCAGCGACCATCTCAATGTGTGCATGGTCGATGCCGGCGAGGGTTCCCTGCGCCAGATTGTGTGCGGTGCCCAGAACTACAAAGTGGGCGATAAGGTTCCCTGCGCTCTGCCCGGTGCGGTGCTGCCCGGCGGCTGGGAGATTAAGGACGGCAAGCTGCGCGGCGTGGAAAGCCGCGGCATGCTTTGCTCAGCTTCCGAGCTGGGCCTTCCGGATAAGGAGCACGGCCTCTGGATTCTTCCGCAGGATTATGTTATCGGTACTCCGGTGTGTACCTTCGTGGAGACGGACACCATCTTCGAGCTGGAGATTACCCCGAACCGCCCCGACCTGCTGAGTCACTGGGGTATGGCCCGCGAGCTGGCCGGCATCACCGGCCGCAGTCTGAAGGAAGACCCCGCCGCTGCCCCCACAGCAGCTGCTGAGACCAAGGCTGCGGGTGATTTCATCACCCTTTCCGCTCCGGAGCTCTGCCCGCTCTACACCGCCACCCGTATTTCCGGCGTGAAAATCGGCCCCTCTCCCGAGTGGCTGGCCAACCGCCTGGTGGCTATCGGTCTGCGCCCCATCAACAATGTGGTGGATATCACCAACTACTGCCTCTTCGAGCTGGGGCACCCGCTGCACGCATTCGATGCCAGCAAGATTACCGGTGGCCTGAATATCCGCCGCGCTGCCGAGGGTGAGCAGTTCACCAGCCTCATGAATGAGCAGTATACGCTGAAGAGTGATGATGTGGTCATCTCCGATGCCAGCGGTGCCGCTCTGGCTCTGGGTGGTGTGATGGGTGGCCTGGACTCCGGCGTGACGGAGGCTACCACCGATATCATCCTCGAATCCGCCTGGTTCCTGCGCAGCAGTATCCGCTTCACCAGCCGCCGCCTGGCTCTGGGTTCTGATTCTTCCTACCGCTTCGAGCGCGGCACCTCCCCCTGGAATGTGCTTCGCGCTGCAGCCCGCGCCACGCAGCTGATTCTGGAGTGCTGCGGCGGCACCGCTGAGCCGGTGATGGTGGGTGGACAGGCTCCCTGCCTGGTGGCCGAGGAGCTTGCCACCAGCGCCACGGTGCTGGAGCAGGGTACCGATGCCAAGATTTACTACGCCCTGGACCAGGTGAAGCTGGACTGGAAGGAACTCGACGTGATGACCAACGGCACGCTGCCTCACATGGAGGGTGCCCGCATTCTCCGCAATCTGGGCCTGAAGGACGTGGACGTGAAGGGTACCTGGGATTGCCCGCCCTGGCGTCTGGACCTGAAGCGCAGCTGCGACCTACTGGAGGAAATCGTGCGTGTGTACGGTATTGATAATATTCCCGCTACCACCACCTCCATCTACGTGCCCGAGAGCGCCAATGACCGCGCCCACGATTACCGCATGGCTCTTTCCCGCAAGCTGGCCGGTGCCGGTTTCTGGGAGGTGCAGACCTTCAAGCTCATTGCCGCCGAGAGCATCGACCCCACCATCGCCAGCGTGGAGAATGCTCTGCCCATCAAGCCGCTGATGGATGGCGACATCATCCGTGTTTCTCTGCCCATCTCCGAGGACCACTCCACCCTGCGTCCCTCGCTGGCTCCCGGTCTCATCTCCGTGGCTGCCCGCAACATCAACCAGGGTATGGATGTGCTGCGTTTCTTCGAGTGTGGCCGCGTGTTCCGAAACACCGGCGGTGGCAAGGGTAAGGATATCGAGACCGAGGTGCTGGGCATCTTCATGGCCGGCAAGCTGGCTCCCGCCAGCTGGGCATGCACCAAGCCGGGTGAGGCTCATTTTGAGCACCTCCGCGCTGTGCTCGACACGCTCGTGCCCAAGGCTGCCATTGCCATCACCCCCGCCAAGCAGCAGCGCGAGAACGCGGCCGTGGGTGCCGATATCGCCATCAACAACCAGGCCTGCGGTTATGTGGCCCGTCTTTCCCTGGCCAAGTGCCGCGCCCTGGGGCTGCCCATGGAGTGCTACTACGCCGAGCTCGACCTCCGCAAGCTGCAGCAGGTGGCCACCGCTCCCTTCAAGGCTGCGGATTTGCCCCAGTTCCCCGGCTCCAGCCGCGATGCCTCCCTCGATGTGCCCGCCGCTACCCGCCATGCCGATATCATGAAGGTGGTGGAAGGCGCCAAGCAGAAGCTGCTGGTTTCCTGCGCACTTAAGGATGTGTTCTGCGACCCGACCGGCGAAAAGCTCGCCGCCGACCGCAAGGCCATGACTTACACCTTCCTGTACCGCGATGCGAAGAAGACCCTCACCGCCGCTGAGGTGGACGCCGCCCACAAGGCGGTACTCGATGCCCTCGCTGCCAAGGTGAAGGAACTCAAGTTCCGCTAAAGCTCGCCGGATATTCCTTTCAGAGGCCGGAGATTCATATCTCCGGCCTCTTTTTGATGCTTGAATTTTGAAAAGTCGTCCGCGAAATGTGGTCGAAAGAGCAAAAAGTCGTCCGCGAAATGTGGTTGAAAATGCAAAAAGTCGTCCCACTTTTGCAAATTGCTATTGATAATGAATGTAAAGTGTGATAACTTGGTTTTGGGAAGGAAATGCCATGAATAGATATGCCGAACAACAGCTGCTGGAGTGGAAAAACAGCCTGATGAGGAAGCCGCTTCTCATCATGGGAGCGAGACAGGTTGGAAAGACCTGGCTCATGCAGGAATTTGGCCGTAAGCATTACAAGGAGGTGGCATTTGTCAGTTTTGACAGTAACGAGAATATGCGTCTGGCTTTTTCGGGAGGCTACGATGTGCAGCGTCTGCTGCTGCTGATTCAGGCAGAGACCGGTTGCCAGCTGACACCCGGGGAAACGCTGATTATTTTTGATGAGATTCAGGAATGCCCGCAGGCGCTGACCTCTCTGAAATACTTCTGTGAAAATGCGAGAGAACACCATATCGTGGCTGCCGGTTCCTTACTGGGGCTGCAGGTGCACGAGGGTACCGGCTTTCCGGTAGGCAAGGTGGATATGATGAATCTCTACCCGATGACATTCTGCGAATTTCTGGAAGCCATGGGGCAGGGGAACCTGGTGCGGCTCCTGGAATCCCGGGATTGGGAGTTGGTGAAGGTGTTTGCTTCCCGTTTTTCGGATTTGCTGAAGCAGTACTACTTTGTTGGGGGAATGCCGGAAGCCGTGGCCGCCTTTGCGCAGACAAAGAATTTTGCAGAGGTGCGCCGGGTACATCAGGCTCTGCTGGATGGCTATCGGCGGGATTTCACGAAGCATGCTCCTGCCGAGGTTGCTCCGCGTATATCGATGGTGTGGAATTCCATACCCGGTCAGCTCTCGCGTGAGAATAAGAAGTTCATCTGTAAGGATGTAGCCCCCGGTCTGAGAATGCGGGATGTTGAATACGCTCTGCAGTGGCTGGTGGATGCCGGTCTGGTGCATACGGTATCCCGTGTGACCAAACCGGCATTCCCTCCTGCTGCCTACCGCGACAGGGTGTTCAAACTCTTCTTCGTGGATGTAGGGCTGCTGGGAGCCATGGCCGACCTGCAGGCTAAGACTATTGTTGAGGGTAACGCTATTTTTACCGAGTTCAAGGGAGCCCTTGCGGAGCAGTATGTACAGCAGCAGCTTCGGGCGGCGAATACTCGTGAGCTGTTCTACTGGTCATCGCATCAGTCCGATTGCGAAATTGATTTTGCTTTCGGCTGTGGAGCCGCTTTCGTTCCCGTTGAGGTGAAAGCGGAGATTAATCTGCAGGCCAAGAGCCTGATGACCTTCTGCCGTAAACAGCAGGTGCCACTGGCGCTGCGTGTGTCGATGTCTTCATTCCAGATCAGTAATCCGCCTTCCGGTAAGGATGGTGGTACTTTCACTCTGGTGGATTTGCCCCTCTACGGCATTGAACAGGCATATAAGGTGTGCGAAGCGATACAGGGATGAGAAAGACCGGATATCTTATAGCCTTGCTGGTGCTGGGGTGGATGGGGTATGTTCTCTGGCCAGAGGCAGAGCCGCCGATGCGCACGGATGTGGAGCCGTTGCAGAGGCGGCTGGCGTTGGATTGCGGTATCAGCAGCGCGCAGTGGCGTGCCCGGCAGAAGTATGATTATGAGTGGGGACCCCCTGTGCAGGATAACTATATCGTCATCACCGGGCTTGCAGAAGTGCCAGCGGTGGCTGATATGTTTGCAGCGGTGGAGGATGCCCGGCCGGTTTCAGTGCAATTTGAGGGCGTTGCTTTTAACGCGCTGGAAAGTGCAGCCATGCTGGAGCTGCTGAAGGCACAGATGCAGGAACGTGGCGATAAAGAATTGCAACCATGCCGCCTGAAGCATTTTGCGTGGGTCAGGCAGCGGAACCGGGTCTATATCGAGCTGGAATGCCGCTAAAATCAGCATTCTTTGTTTTTTACCTTTTCATTTGGGGTGCATTGTGCTAATCTCCACGCGCATGCCCGGTATATTATATAAGAAATGGCTGGCAGTGATGCTGGCGTTCATGGCTCTGTTTCTGACTGCCTGTGGCGAGAAACAGGAGGAGCGCAGCAAGCTGATAATGGTGACTAATGCGACCTTCCCTCCGTATGAGTTCTACCAGGGGGACCGCATCGTGGGTATCGATGCCGATATGGTGCGCGAGATTGCCCGCCGCAATGGCTATGAGCTGGTGATTGAGGATATGGCCTTCGATTCCGTGATTGCCGCTGTGCAGACGGGGAAGGGCGATGTGGCCGCCTCGGGCATTACGGTGACGGAGGACCGCAAGAAGCAGATTGATTTCACGACCAGCTATGTGAAGGCTGACCAGGTGATTATCGTGCGCGATGGCTCGGATATCACCGGCCCGGAATCGCTGAAGGGTAAGCGTATCGGTGTGCAGCACGGCACCACGGGTGATATGTATGTGACCGAGAATATCCAGGAGCCGGAGCGTTTCCAGGATGGAGCGCTGGCGGTGGCTTCGCTGGTGACGGGTAAGATTGATGCTGTGGTGCTGGACAGTGCGCCTTCTGAGGAGCATGTGGCCCGCAATAAGGGTATCAGCATTCTGCCCGTGGCGCTGGTTTCTGAGGAATACGCCATGGCTATCAGCAAGAACCGTCCGGAACTGCTCGCCATGTTCAACAAGACCATGGCTGAAATGAAGGCTGATGGCACCATGGATGAAATCTGGGCACGTTATCTGGACAAGGATGGCAAGCCGCTCGCCGTGCCTGCTGTGCAGACCGAGGAGAAGGGGCTCTGGCAGCGCATGCAGGATTCCTTCCAGACCAATTTTGTGAAGGATAACCGCTGGCGCTACCTGGTAAACGGTTTCCTGATTACCATTGAGATTTCCTTCTGCGCCGTGCTCATGGGCCTGTGCATCGGTTTCCTGGTGGCAGTGGTTCGCAGTGCCCACGACCAGACCGGCCGCTACAAGGTGCTGAACTTCCTGTGCCATATCTACCTGACCGTGGTGCGCGGCACGCCTGTGGTGGTGCAGCTGCTCATTATCTATTTCGTGATTTTCGGCTCGGTGGATGTGAGCAAGGTGCTGGTGGCCATTGTAGCTTTCGGTGTGAACTCCGGTGCCTATGTGGCGGAGATTATCCGCTCCGGTATCATGGCGGTGGATGGTGGCCAGATGGAGGCCGGACGCAGCCTGGGCATGAGCTATGGCACCACCATGCGCTCGGTGATTCTGCCGCAGGCATTCAAGAATGTGCTGCCTGCGCTGGGCAATGAGTTCATCGTGCTGCTCAAGGAGACTTCCGTGTGTGGTTACATCGCCCTGCAGGATTTGACCAAGGGCGGCGATATCATCCGAAGCCAGACCTACGATGCCTTCCTGCCGCTGATTGCTGTGGCTCTTATCTACCTGATTGTGGTGGTGTGCCTGAGCCAGCTCCTCAAGAAACTTGAAAACCGTCTGAAGAAGAATGAACGCTGATAACATTTTGGAAGTGCGCGATCTGGTCAAGGATTTCGGTGACCACCGCGTGATTGATGAAGTTTCCGTAGGGGTGAAGAAGGGCGAGGTGGTGTTCCTGCTGGGCCCCTCCGGCGCCGGCAAGAGCACGGTGATGCGCTGTATGAATTTCCTGGAGACTCCTACGGGGGGCGAAGTGCTGTTCCACGGCAAGCCGGTGGACCGCAGCGAGGATGGCCTGAACCACTACCGTGCCAAGGTGGGCATGGTGTTCCAGCATTTCAACCTTTTTGCCAACCTCACCATTCTGGATAACATTACCCTGGCCCCGGTGAAGTGTGGCCTCATGAACCGAATGGAGGCAGAGAACAAGGCCATGCACCTGCTGCACCGCATTGGCTTGCATGATAAGGCCAAGGCCTACCCCTCACAGCTTTCCGGTGGTCAGAAGCAGCGTGTGGCTATTGTGCGCGCCCTGGCTATGAATCCCGAGGTGCTGCTTTTCGACGAGCCGACCTCCGCTCTGGACCCCGAGATGGTGGGCGAGGTGGAAAACCTGATGCGTGAGCTTGCCAAGGATGGCATGACCATGCTGGTGGTTTCCCACGATACGGATTTCGCCATGGAACTGGCAGACCGCATCGTGTTCCTTGCCGATGGTAAGCTGGTGGTGGATGCCCCGCCCAGCGTCATCGCCGCCAGCGATAATGCCCGCATACGCGATTTCTTCTCGCTGAGATAAGGGAAATTTGCATTATTTTAAAGGCGGCACCTTGTTTCGGGTGTCGCCTTTTCTGTTGCTTAATCCTCCTTGCGGCGTTGGTTGGGGCCATCGCCCACGGAAACGGTTTCAATTTCCACCTGGTGCACACCCCACTGGTGGAAGCCGATGGCTCGGGCCACGGCGGGGCTGATATCAATGATGCGTCGGCGGTGGAAGGGGCCGCGGTCGTTTACGCGCACCAGACAGCTTTTGCCGGTGGAGATGCTGGTGATGCGCACGGTGCTGGGCAAGGGCAGGGTGCGGTGGGCTGCATACATTCCGCCGTAAGGGAGTTTCTCGCCCAGTGCACCGCGTGTATTTGCTCCTTCGTAGAGTGAGGCCTCACCCACTTCACGGTATTGGAGCGCTTCGTCAATGCCCATGGGGCGGTAACGTTTGCCGTTTACCGTGTATGGGCTTTTCTTGAGCTTAGGTTCGGGACGGGTATCAGCAGCAGGTGTACCTTTACCTGTGTCTTTTCGCCAGGAACAGCCCGTGCCTGGAAGCAGAATAGCGGCTGCCAGGATGATGAAAATGAATCGTGAGATACCGTGCACGCACCTATTCTATCAGCTATGTTAACAAAAGGCAACTATATGTATAAATAATGGGCTGACATAAAATATATGGCTTGACTTTGGAATCTGCGTGTAGCATTCTTGAATCATGCGTACACGTACATGTACTTTGATGCTTGGAGTGCTCGCTCTGGGGCTTTCTCCGATGGTATCGGTGGTTGCCGCAGAGAGTGGTACCAGTAAGCTCGCGCTTGCTCCGCTGAAGGGTAAGAAGTTGCCCGCAGCTGTGCAGAGTGCGATGGATAAAGGGAATTATACCGATGTTCAGAGCGCATTAGTGCAGACTCTGAAATCTAAGACAATCACGCCGGAGGATGAAGGGGCCCTGCATTGTTCTATGCTGCATGAGCTTATTCGCGTTACCGGCGCTGAATTTCTGACGCAGATGGCGGCGGAGAGTAAGGAAAAGGCGGAGTTCCTGCAGAAGTTCATGAAGGATACGGAATGGCTGGAACTTTACCTGACGTGTGGCCTTGTGCCCTACCAGAAAGATCTGGGGATGCAGATTCTGTATCGCATCTGGAAGGAAGAGAATGGGGAGGTGGAGAATAAGGCGTTGGCTGTGGCTCTTGCTTCCTGCTGGGGCGGCGGTGAGACCTGGAAGGAGCCGCCTCTGGCAACGTTGTTGCCGAATAAGTACAATCCGGTGCGCCGTTACAAGTTTTTCCAGAAACAGGACAAGAAAGGGTTACTGCATCCCAATTATAGAAATTTGAAGGCATGGGAACTGCGCTTTGTGGTGGCTAATCCCGGCCAGGACTGGGATGATGAATCGTATGAATACGCTGCTAAAGCGATTAATCTGCCATGGGATAAGTATGGCTTAGCCTGCTGGGCTGCTACTTATACCGGTACTTCCAAATTCGGTGATTCAGTTCAGGGTGGCGCTTATAATCTGCCGTATGCCAATGAAAGCTGGGCAGAGGCCACCCTGCGCAATGGTGGTGTATGCGGAGCTATGTCTCATCTGGGGGCTGTGGCTGCCATGGCTCATGGTATTCCGGCATATACCTGTGGTCAGCCCGGGCACTGCGCATACGCGGTGCGTACGGAGCGTGGCAAGTGGGTGGGCGGTTTCGGGGGACCGGACGGTGGCATGCACAACATGATTTTCGGTCACCGTGCACCGACTTCCTACAATCTGATGGAGGCTGTGTTTGCGGATGATGAGAAGGTGGCCCAGGCCTATCGCAAGAGCCTGTGTGCCCGTGGGCTGGAGGCCGCCGGCAAGGAGGCTGAAGCGGAGAAAATGTGGATTTCCGCACTGAAAGATTCCCCCTTGCATCCGTTCTTCCGGGCTGCATTGCATTCGTTGATGCTGAAGCGCAATGCTACCCCCGGTGAATGTTACGATTATCTGGTGAACCAGATGCTGCCCCATTATGTGGGGCATGGTGTAGCGGCCCTTGATGCCACGGCGGACCTGGCCGGTGTGATTTCCCGCATGGAGGAGACTGACCAGCTGAAGATTTATCAGATGGAGCAGGAATCCCTGGCGGTGACTCCCTCCAGCTGGGCCGTGAAACTGGATGAGCTGGTGCAGAAGCAGGAGGCTTCCCTGAAGTCGGACGATGCTCGGCAGAAGTTCCTTGAGAATATGTTTGTTGCCCATATCAAGAAAGGAGACGGCACAACTTTTGGCCAGCTTCTGGAATGGGCTGTGAAGACGTATGTAGCCACAGAGCAGGGTAGCTTGATTTTCAATAAGGCTTTTGCTGTCGCTGCTGCTGCTGCCGGCAGCTCTACGGAAACTGCAGGAGAATCTGCTGAGGAGCGTAATAAGAAGATGGCCGATGCTTACAAGAAGGCTATTGTTGCGGCAGAACAGGCTCGTTCCGGACCTGCTTTCATGGCGCTTACCCAGGGGGCCCTCGCATTGTCGACCCCGGATTACAAGGCGGCTCCGCTTCGGAAAATGGCTGAATTGACCGGGACGCCGGCCAAGTGCTCACTCTTCCGTATTTCTACCACCAGTAGCTATGACAGCCCGGAACTGCATGCCGGAATCATGAGCGCGGCGGGCGGCAAGTGCCACACAGATAAAGAGAAAATGCCCACCTTCATTGTGGAGCTGGAGCAACCGGGACACACGACAGGCTGCATTATACAGAAAACTGATGGTAATGAAGGCCGCATGAAGAAGGCTATTGTTTCCACAAGTGAGGACGGTGCTACCTGGTTCAAGCGTGCAGAAATTGATAACATGCCGAAGGAATGGGTGGCTAAGTTCCCTGATGGAACTCGTGCCAAGTGGGTCAAGGTGGAATTTGATAACCCGGCCCCGGATTTTGCTCATATCAGCCACTTTGTTATTTTCACCCGTTAATCGTTCTGGAATTATATGAAGAAATTTCTTACACTTCTTGTTCTGCTTGGTCTTGCAGGCGGTGGTATCTACTATTATGACCCCAGCCTTATGGGGCTGGATACGCTTGTAAAGCGTATCTCGATGAAAGATGCCGGTGCTGGCAGCGCATCTGCAGAGAATGCTCTTGTCGCGGTAGAAGAGTCCGGTGCAGGCGCACAGGTCGCGCATCTGGCTTTCCCGGATAATCATGATGCCCGGGCCCTGGCAAAAGCCGAGGGGCGTCCGGCTCTCATCCTCTGGTACGGTTCTGACTGGCTGCCTAATGCTGCTCAGATTGAGGAAGAGTGGAAGGAGCTGGAGAAGAAGAAGCTGCCGGTTGTGCTGGGGCAGATTAACGAGGTTGTGGGTTCTGTGCCTGATTTGCATGACCGCGAGAAGTTGCTTCCCATCGGCGCATTCTCTAATCTGCCGGTAGCTGTTCTTCTTGCTCCGGATGAGACATTGTTGGCCATCTATGACGGTAAAACGGTGCTGAGTGCCGCAGCCATGGAAAAGGCGGTGGAGCTTACGCTGAAGCAGATGCCCCAGTACATGCAACTGGTGGAAAAGGCCCGTAAATCGGATGGCATTGAGGGGGCCAGGGCTGCTGCTGATGCGCTGGCTATGATGCCCTATGAGGACGCCATGCGTAACCGCGAGCTCAAGGATATTCTCAATAGCAAGGACCCGAAGCACGAGACTCTGTGCCGTTATCTCTACTGTATGGATCACATGGGCATGTACGATGAAATTAACGCAGTTCTTTGTGGAGGAAAAGGGGCCGATGCCCAGTTCCAGGGCAATGACCGCAAGTTCGATGAGGGTATTAAGTTTGTCGAAAAGGTGATGAAGGCTCGCCAGCTGAACAAGGAGCTTGAGCAGCAGTGGACTTCCGGTCTGGCCTATGTGTACCGTGAGAAGTATAACGCCACAAAGGAGCCTGCGCTTCGTAAGCTTCTGGTTGATACGTACCGCAAAGTTGTGGAAATTGATTCCGAAAGTGAATATGGTAAGGGCGCTTTGCGCTGGGCTAATTACTGGGATGATTCGATTCCGTACATTTTCAATGAACTTTTCTATGATAGCGGCGAGATGACAGTCGGTTTTGAGAAGGAATGGCGGGTTAACGTAAGCAAGTTTATGGATGGCCCCGGTTCCTATACATTCAGTCTGGTGCCTTGTCCCAGCAAGAATGGAAAGATGACTTCCAAGGGCTTTCAGCTCTTTGCCAATGATAAGTTGGTGTGCGAGGCCGATGTTCCCGCGGATAAGGATACAAAGACGGTGAATTTTGAGGTGCCTCGCGCCTTGAAGGGCCATGTGGAGGTTCGTTTCAAGGTGCAGTGCTTTGATGGCTGGTTCGGCTGCGCCGGTGAAATGACGATGAAGAAAAACTGATTTGCCTGAACTCCCGTAAACTTATATGGCTGCCCGGTGTTTTATCGGGCAGCCGTTTTTTTCAATGCCTGGATTCCGCAGTGAGCCTTTGTAGAAGAGCGCGGAGTTGCGCTGTCATTTCTGGTTGCAGCGGGGCGATGTTGCGCTGCTCGGCGGGGTCGGTACTCAGGTCGTAGAGCTGTTCGCCCCGGCCCTGGCGGTCCACACGGGTGCGTGTTCCATAGTCAGGAATGTATTTGTAGGCACCGCTGCGCAGAGCATAGCGAGGGGCTTCAAAGGCCTGGGTAACGAGCGTTTGACGACCACAGGGGCTGTTGCCCAGCAGTGCGGGGAGGTGGTTTTCTGAATCCCGCATACTTCCTTCGGGAATACTAATGCCACAGAGTTCAGCCAGCGTTCGGCCTAAGTCCATCTGGCACATGAGCGCGGCGCTGCGGCCGTGCTGCACCTTGCCTGGCCAGGAGACAATGAAAGGAACACGTGTGCCTCCTTCAAATAAGCTATATTTGCCGCCACGCCATGGGTGGTTCGGGTTGTGGTTGGCGCAGGCTTCGCGGGCTCCGTCCTCGTAGCCATCGGAGATGACAGGGCCGTTATCGCTGGTAAAGATGATGAGCGTTTCTTCTGGCTTGTAGCCGGTTTTTTCCAACGCAGACATGATGCGGCCCAGGGAGTCGTCCATCTGCAGGGTGACATCACCGCGTATGCCCAGCGTGCTCTTGCCACGGAAGCGGGCATGTGGGTCGCGGGGTACGTGGATATCATTGGTGCAGAAGTAGAGAAAAAGCGGTTTTCCCTTGCAGCCTGCAATGAACCGTTCGGCTGCTGAGGTAATGTCATCTGCAATGTCCTGGTCCTTCCACAGGGCATTGGAGCCGCCTGTCATGTGGCCGATGCGAGAGATGCCATCAATAATGGTGCCGGAGTGTTGTTTATCGCTGGGACGTCCCCAGGGTTTGAGCTGTTCGGGGTGTGTGGTGGCTGTCTTTTCACCGGGGTAGATCTGGCCCCGGTAGTTCACTCGTATGGGATCCTGTGGGTCAAGATTGCGCACGGCGCCGTTTTCAACATACACGCAGGGTACGCGGTCTCCCGTAGCGGCCATGATGAAGGAATAGTCGAAGCCCACTTCTGACGGGGCAGGGGAAATAGGCTTGTTCCAGTCAATGTTGCCGCTGCCGAGGCCCAGGTGCCATTTGCCGATAGCGGCAGTGCGGTACCCGGCCTGCTGCATGAGGGTACCCAGCGTGGCTGCCTTCTCTTTCGTGGGGATGATAAGGGCTGCATCCCCCGGCAGAATGCCCGTGCCCTTTTGCCGCCAGGCATATTGCCCCGTGAGCATCGAATAGCGGGAAGGGGTGCATACGGAATTTGTGCTGTGTGCATCGGTGAATAACAGCCCCTGGTCTGCAAGTCGCTGCACGTTGGGTGTCAGTGTTCCACTGCCGTATGTTGTGGTGTCATTATACCCTAAATCGTCTGCCAGGAAAATAACAATTGCCTTGGGCGGAGTATGGGGCTTCTCTGCTTGTTCCGGCATGCTTCCTGGCGCAAGGTAAGCTAGCGTAAGTACTCCGAGTCCCTTGACTGCTTCTCCGCAACTTTTAATCGCAGGTTTGACGACATTCTCGCAGAGGTGGTCGATGCTGCGGTCGATTTTTTCAGGAATCGGGCTGGCAGGTGCTGGTGTGTCTGCGCTTCTCTGAGCAGACGAATCGTCGAAGAGTATATCATCCCAAACAGCTGAGACCGGTAGTGGATGGGCAAGGCAGAGAGCCAGCGCGAGGGCGAAAAAATGGTTTCCGGGTGCTTTCATTGGCATGATTCTAATGTATAGCTCTTGTGATATCAAGAGAAAACCGCCGCCACTGTGTCGGGTGGCGGCGGTCGGAAGGCGTATGGTGAGCTGTATCAGAAATCAAACTGGTACTGCTGGGCGTTAGGCAGCGCCTGCATCACAGCCGGTACAAAGCCCTGTGCCGAGAAAATGGTGTTGTGGTCGGCTTCAAATTGCCGCACAACGGGGGGATTTGGCAGGGCCTTGATGAGTGCGTCTGTGCTTTCAGCGGGTACAACCTGGTCATACCTGGCGCGAAGGATTGTGACAGGGCATCGCACCTGTGCTGCATAGTTGACCGATTTCCAGGAGTCCATGGGGACGATTCGCGGGAAGAAAGGAACTACATTGCATGCAACATTGGTCATGCTGTCGAAGGGGCAGACGAGGAGGAGTCCGGCTGGATTTTCCGTAGCTGCCAGCTGGGTTGCCACACCTGTACCCAGGCTGAATCCGACCAGGCAGAGCGGAGCTTCCGGGTTGCCCATGGCATTGCGGGCATATCGGATGGTGTAACGCGCATCGGCCACAAGCTGTTTTTCGCTTGGTTCGCCGGCGCTGTTGCCGTATCCACGGTAGTTCATGAGCAGATAGGAGCGCGTGGGGTCACTTGCTGCCAGGCTGGCGAAAGTGCCTACGTTCATGGCGTTTCCGCCATACATGACAACCAGCGGGGTTGCTGCTCCGCGATTGAAGAACCAGCCTCGCAGCACCGTGCCGTCCTCTGCCGGGATGGCAATGGCATTGCTCGCGTATCCGCAGGCGGCATCGGGCAGCTGCATACTTGTGCCCGGATATACCACCTGGCTGAAATCGCAGGCAGACAGCAGCAAGGCTGTTCCGCTCAACAGGGTGGAGTGGATGATGCTCTTGGTCGGGAAAGGCATGCGGGCAGGGGGTTACTCGTTGGTGCTATCCTGCTTGTCGCTCTTGACAAGTCGTACACAGCAGACGATGAAAAGAGTCCATACGATGCCAATGGACAGGAGCATGGTGATGATACCGGCGATAGTCATAATGATGAATAGTGAGGGTTAATCGTTTAAGTTGTCAGGATTGGTGTTCTTGTGGAAGTTGCGAGATGTGAAGATGACAATGGCGAAGAAGATGGCAACCATAATCACCCATGCGATGGGGAAGAGGGCGCCGGGTTCGGCATTGAGCAGGTTCACAACCTGGGGGCTCTGCTGAATGAAGATATTCTTATACAGCCAGGAGCCAAAGATGGTGATGAGAATGGCGGGAGTCACCCAGCGGACGATGAATCCAAGGCAGGAGGGAAGCTTGATGGCGGCACCCAGTTTGATTTCCTCAATACCGTTCCTGGTGCCCCACACGCAGTTGAATATCGTGAAGAATAGGCAGGTGGTAAGGTACAGGAACATTGTGCCGAACCAGAAATCCATGGTATCCAGAGCCATGAGACCCTCAGTGAACCAGCCTACCAGTAGTGTGCCGACTGTTACCAGGAAAGCCACGAGGGACACGCTCTGAATGCGGCGCAGGTTCCAGAATTCCTCCAGGAAGGCAACGGAAGGCTGGAGCATGGAGATTGCACTGGTGATGGCGCCGATGAAGAGCAGCAGAAAGAACAATGTGCCGAAAATCTGGCCACCGGGCATGCTGTGGAACACCTGGGGCAGTACATTGAAGCCCAGCCCGAATGTTCCGCAACCGGCTGCTGCCACCACGCCAAGGAATGCCACGGCGGCGGGAATAATCATCATGCCTGCTATACCCACTTCAATGGCTTCGTTAGCGGCATTGGCGGTAAGGGAGCTCAGGGCGATATCCTTGCGGCGGCGCACATAGCTGGCGTACGAACAGACGGTGCCGAAACCAATGGAGAGGGAGAAGAATACCTGACCTGCAGCGGTAATCCACATCTCAGGATTCAAAAGACCTTCTGTAAGGGAGATTTCTTTCTCTTCCACGGCCTTGCCGGGGTTGGCGGCCTGAATTTTCTGCACCAGAACCTGCTTCTGTTCAGGGTTGGCATAGGCGGGAACCATTTCCACTTCCTTGCCTTCCACCACAAGCATAGTCTTGGTGGGATTCCACATGTAACCGAGACCCTGGCTTACATTGCGCTCCGGGTGGGCGGCATCGGGTGTGCCCAGCGTCAGTACACGAACAAGGATGATAAGGGCGGTGATGAGGAGCACAGGCATGCTCCATTTGCAGAAGGTTTCAATGCCTTTGCTGATACCGCGGAAAATCACATACATGTTGGCCAGAATGGCCAGCGCAAAAAAGGTAAGCTGGCTGCCTTTACCAAAGAAGATGGAGCCATCGCCTGTGAGCCCCACAAACTGCGCGAAGAAGTTACCGTATTCTTCCGAGGTGCTGAGCTGGAGATCGCCCATGGCTGTGTGCCAGGCGTAGCCGATGGTCCAGCTTTCCAGCGGAATGTAGTACATGGCAATGCCGATGGTGGAGATAACACCGGCAATGCCGAGGTATTTCCAGCGGGATTTGCCGCCGAGCAGGTAGAAAATACTGGGCGTGCTGTGGCCACCGAGGGTGCCGCCTTTGCGGCCGATGGCCCATTCTACCCAGCTCAGGGGGATACCCAGCAGGAGGAATGCCGTGAAATAGGCAATCATGAAGGCGCCGCCGCCGTATTGGGCAGCGAGGCCGGGGAAGCGGAGGAAATTACCGAAACCAATGGCGCTGCCGGCTACTGCCAGCACAACACCCAGGTTGGTGTTCCAATTTTCTGTTTTGTTGTTTGTGCTCACGTTATGATATGGGAGAAGTGTTGGGAATTATTTGTTGAATCGGCGGGAGGTAGCTGCCACAACGCAGAAGAAAATGGTGATACCCAAGGCCCAGACAAGAGGTAGAATGGCACCGATACGACCTTCCACAATGTTGGCCACATACGGGCTGCGCGTGATGAAGAGTTCCTGGTAAAGCCAGGCGGCAAAGATGGTGAACATGATGACCGGGGCAATCCAGCGGATGATGAAGGTGGCAGCTGCAGGAATGCGCATGGCTGCACCATCCCGCAGTTCTTCCATGCCTTTCTGTGTTCCCCACACCTGGTTGAAGAAGATGAGGTTGAGGCTGGTGGTCACGTAGAGGATGAGGCTGCCCACCCAGAAGTCAATGCTGTCCAGAGCCAGCATGTCCTGCGTGTACCAGATGATGATGAATGCGCCCACCAGCAGGAGACCTGCCACCAGTGCGATGCTCTGGCTGCGCTTCAGGTTCCAGTATTCCTCCACAAAGGAGACGGCAGGCTGCACCTGGGAAAGCGCGCTGGTCACTGCTCCGATGAAGAGCAGCAGGAAGAACAGTACCCCGAAGAACTGGCCACCGGGCATGGCGGCGAATACCTGCGGCAACACGTTGAAGCCCAGACCGAATGTGCCCACAGTGGCGGCTGCAGCCACGCCCAGAAGAGCCAGAGCTGCAGGCACGATGGTGAGACCGGCCAGACCTACTTCTGTTACGGAGTTAGCGGCGCCGGCGCTCAGGGCGCTCAGGGCGATATCCTTGCGGCGGCGTACATAGCTGGCATAGCAGCAGATGGAGCCGGACCCCACGGAAAGGGAGAAGAACACCTGCCCGGCGGCGCGCAGCCACATTTCAGGATTAAACAAACTCTGCCAGAAGGTCATATGCTTCTCCTCAATGGCAACCGTGGGGTATTCTTCGTGCAAACGGTTGATGAGGGCTGTTTTTTCTTCCTCTGAGGCATTGGCAGGTACCATGCCGATGGATTTGCCGGTGGTGGTATCTACCAGCATTGTCTTTTCCGGGTTCCACATGTAGCCCAGACCCTCGTTCACGCTGCGCTCGGGGTGTGCAGGATCCGGTGTGCCCATGGTAAGCACGCGCACCAGCAGAATGATGGCTACGATGAAAAGCACAGGCATGCTCCACTTGCAGAACCACTCGATGCCCTTGCTCACCCCGCGGTAAATGAGCCAGAAATTAGCTGCAAGTGCCAGCAGGAAGAAGATGGGAACTGTGGTCTGGCCGCTGAAGAAGTGGCCATCTGCCCCCATGCCTACAAAGTTTGAGAAAAAGTCGCCATAGGCCTGAGGGGTGTCTAAATTAAGGTCGCCCACCAGGGTGTGCCAGACATAGCCGATGGTCCAGCCTTCCATGTAGACGTAGTAGACGTTGATGCTGAGACCTGCCAGGATACCAAGGATACCAAGGTACTTCCAGAGGGGCTTTTCAGCAATGAGCTGGAATACGGAGGCCGGGCTGTGCCCACCCAGTACACCGCCGCGGCGGCCAATGGCCCACTCCACCCAGCAGAGGGGGAGCCCCAGCAGCAGGAAGCAGCAGAAATAGGCCACCACGAAAGCACCGCCGCCGTATTGGGCAGCCAGGCCGGGGAAGCGCAGGAAGTTGCCGAAGCCGATGGCACTGCCGGCTACGGCCAGCATAACACCGAGATTTGTTTTCCAATGGTCTGTTTTATCTGCAGGCATAGTCAAAATGAGTGTCAGGTATTACTTCTCGTCCTTTTTGTGGTAGCTGAAACGGGTGGAGGTGTGCGCCACGAAGATGAAGAAGAGCAGCACAATGCCTACCCACACCAGGGGGACGATAGCCCCGATTTTTCCTTCCATCAGGTTGGTGATGTGGTAACTCTGCTGGACAAAGAGGTTCTGGTACAGCCATGCTACGAAGATGAAGAGCATGATGCCCGGCGTTATCCAGTTGATGACGAATCCGATAAAGCGGGGGATGGGCATGCGGGCTCCGCGGCGCAATTCTGCCAGGCCCTTATTGGTGCCCCACACAAAGCGGAACACGATGAGGAAGGAGGCGGAGCTGATGTAGAGACTCATGGTGCCAAGCCAGAAGTCGAGCGTGTCCAGAGCAATGAGGCCGTCACCCGTGAACCATACCACAATGAGCGAACCCACGGTGAGGAGCAGGGCGATAATCGTCACACTCTGGATGCGGCGCAGCTGCCAGAACTCTTCAATGAAGGCAACTGCTGGCTGCAGAATCGAGATGGCGCTGGTAATGGCGGCAATGGAAAGCAATCCGAAGAACAAAGTGCCGAAAATCTGGCCTCCGGGCATGCTGGCAAATACCTGTGGCAGTACATTGAATCCCAGACCGAAGGTGCTGGTACCGGCTGCTGCCACCACACCGAGCAGTGCTACGGCAGCGGGGATAATCATCATGCCCGCCAGACCAACCTCTGCCACTTCATTGGCTGCATTGGCGGTGAGGGAGGAAAGGGCGATATCCTTGCGGCGCTCAACATAACTGGCATAGGAGCAGACAATACCGAAGCCTATGGATACAGAGTAGAATACCTGTCCGGCGGCGGTAATCCACAGGTTCGGGTTCATGAGCCCCTGAGCCAGAGTGATGGGCTTCTCCTTAATCTCCTGGTCGGGGTATTGCTTGGTCAGACGTTCAATCTGAGCAGTTTTTTCCTCCGGTGAAGCGTAGGCTGGCACCATGTCCACTTCCTTTTCACCGGCAACGAGCATGACCTTATTCGGGTTCCACATGTACCCCAGACCTTCATTCACGTTGCGCTCGGGGTGGGTGGGGTCAGGGGTGCCCATAGTGAGCACGCGTACCAGAATGATGACACCGATGATGACCAGCACGGGCATGCTCCATTTGCAGAACCACTCGATGCCTTTGTTCACACCACGATAAATGAGCCAGAAACTGCTGAATACGGCAATGGCAAAGAAGATGAGCATGCTGCTGTCGCCACCGAATACGCTGCCGTTGCCACCGAGACCTACGAAATTGCTGAAGAAGTTGCCGTATTCCTCGCTGGTGGAGAAATTGAGGTTACCCATGGCGGTGTGCCAGGCATAGCCCAGGGTCCAGCCTTCCAGCGTCATGTAGTACATGGTGATGGCCAGCGGGGTCAGCACACCGGCAAGACCCACATATTTCCACTTGCTGCTGCGGGAAAGGACGAAGAAAGCAGAGGCGGATGAATGCGCGCCGAGGCTTCCGCCCTTACGGCCGATGGCCCATTCCACCCAGCTGAGCGGAATGCCCAGTAGCAGGAATGCCACGAAATAGGCAATCATGAAAGCGCCACCGCCATACTGGGCTGCGAGCCCGGGGAAGCGCAGGAAGTTACCGAAGCCGATGGCGCTGCCGGCCACGGCCAGCACGGCTCCGAGATTGGAGGTCCAGAGTTCTTGTTTTGTGTTAGTGCTCACAGCGTGAAAAAAATGAAGGTGCTTCATCTTACGCGTGCGAGCCTTGCATGTCAAGCATATCCGTTAGTCGGGGATAAAAAAAAGCCCCCGCGGATGCGGGGGCTTTGGAATGAATATCTGTAGGCGGGATGCTTAAATCTGGCCGAAGAGGGTCTTGCCCTCGGACATGAGGTCGGAGCAAGCAACCTGGAGACGCTCGCAGATACCCTGCTCGCCCTTCTTGAGGTAAGCGCGGGGATCGTAGGCCTTCTTGTTGCCCACTTCGCCGTCCACCTTCAGCATGCCGTCGATGTTCTGGCACATGTGCAGAACGATGGGCTTGGAGAAAGCGTACTGAGTGTCGGTGTCGATGTTCATCTTCACCACGCCGTAGGAGATAGCCTCGCGGATGTCGCAGAGGTCGGAACCGGAACCGCCGTGGAACACGAGCAGCATGTCTTCACCGTGCTTGGCCTTCACCACTTCCTGACCGTCGCGAAGAATCTTGGGAGCCAGCTTCACAGCACCCGGCTTGTACACGCCGTGCACGTTGCCGAAGGTGGCGGCCAGCATGAAGGTGCCGATGCCGTTGAGGGTCTCGTAGGTGAGCAGCATGTCCTCGGGGGAGGTGTAGAGCTTCTCGTTGGGGGCGTCGCCGTTGTCAACGCCGTCTTCCTCACCACCCACAACACCGATCTCAATTTCGAGAACGATGCCGACCTCGGCACATTCCTTGAGCATCTGCTGGGAAATCTTGAGGTTCTCGGCCATGGGAAGGGCAGAGGCGTCGAGCATGTGAGAGTTGAACAGGGGCTTCAGACCAGCTTCTACGCGGCGCTTGGACTCAGCGATGAGGGGACGAAGGAAGCTGTCGATCTTGTCGGCCTGGCAGTGGTCGGTGTGCAGAGCCACGAGCACGTTGTACTCCTCGGCAAGGCGATGGGTGGCTTCAGCGAGCACGATAGCGCCGATGGCGGAGCTCTTCACAGCGGTGCCGGAGGCGAACTGGCCGCCACCCAGGGACACCTGGATGATACCGTCGGACTTGGCTTCAGCGAAAGCCTTGAGGGCGCCGTTGATAACCTCGATGGTGGTCACGTTGATGGCGGGATAGGCGTAACCCTTCTCCTTAGCCGTGTTGAGCATCTTGATGTACTGTTCTTGTGTAGGTACAGGCATGGTACTTGTTTTGTTGGTTGGAATTATCAGGAGCACGCAGGTTGCGTGCTCTGCACGCGGGTATTTTAGCGCCTTATGTTGAAATTGGCAAGTAGAAAAAACAGGAAGCCCCGATTTCCTTGAGGAATCGGGGCTTTTCTGGTTAACTGGGAGTACGAGAGATAGGACTTGAACCTACGACCTCCACCATGTCAAGGTGTTGCTCTACCAACTGAGCTACTCCCGCATAGGAACTGGGCAGGGATGGATTCGAACCATCGAAATCGTACGATAGCAGATTTACAGTCTGCCCCCTTTGACCGCTCGGGAACCTACCCATTTATTGTTTTGCAGACCGCGATACGGTGTGCGGCGGTAATTTACACAATCTCGTGATGGATTGCAAGTCTTTTTTTGTAAAAATTAGAGATTTTTTTGTTTTTTGAAATTCCGGATGGAGATGAAAAGAAACATAATGCCAATAGCAGCAATGAATAAGGATAGAAGTTGTCCTTGGGTGACGCCGTGCCATACCCATGCATCAGGTTCCTTGAATGCTTCACAGGTGATGCGGGCTGCGGCATACAGCAGACCGAACAGGGCAGCAAAGATACCGGCGGGCGCATTGCGCCAGGCCAGGCGGATGGCGAGCAGAACGATGAAGATGAGCATGCCTTCTCCGAGAGCTTCGAAAAGCTGGGAAGGGTAGCGTGGGTTGAGGAATTGGCCAAGCGCTTCACGAACTGCGGTGTTTTCTCTGCACAGGCGGGAAAGGATGTCAAAGAAGGCTTCACCGGGCTGCGCAAGCGCGCTCAGTCTGTTGCCGGCAGCGTGTTCTACGGCGGTGATGGCCTGAATCTGCTGGAGCGGCTGCAGAGTGAATATTTCCATGGGGAATTTGATGGCAATCGGGTTGGCTGCATCGGTGATGCGTCCGTATAGTTCGCCGTTGATGAAATTAGCTACGCGGCCGAAGAACAGGCCGATGGGGCTTACTATGGCCAGACCGTCGATTAGTTCGGTTGCGGATAGCTTATTCCGCCAGGCGTACCAGATCGCTGTGAGGATAACACAGATGATGCCACCGTGGGAAGCCATGCCGCCTTCCCATACGCGAAATACCCAGCAGGGGTCAGCCATGAGTCCTTTCCAACCGTGGGACGGTAGCCAGTAGAAGAAAAATTCGCCAAGACGCCCCCCCATCAGCACGCCGAAGATGCAGACGAGGGTGATGTAATCCCCCAGTTTATCCTGCGAGACACAATACAACTGCTTTTTGGAAAGCCAGCGCAGAACCATGTAGCCCAGAATGAAGCCGGCAACGTAGGCGAGTCCATACCAGCGCAGGGCTAACGGTGTTCCGGGAATGTTCAGGATTACAGGGTCAAGGTTGTGGATATATGTGGCACAGTTTGGCATGGCTGGGTGCTTATATAGCACAGGGAGGGGCGGGACTCAAGGCAAATAATTCCCATACGCGCTCGCGTAGGATGCGTCTGCGTGCTAATCTTTCAAAAAAAGTGGGGCATGTTGAAGATTCTTCTCGCCAAGCGGGGGGATATTGTGTATAAGTATAGCACACGTTTGTTTTTTATCTGTATCATGAAACGTTTCTTTCTCCCCATTGCAGTGGCTGCGTTTTGCGGTCTGCCCCAGGCTTCCGCAGTCAGCGCAGATTATGCTCAGGCTGAGCACAAGATGAAGCCGAATGATGTGAAGGTGGAACAGGTTGTTCCCCGCGCAGAGTATTTCGCCACCAAGGATACCAATAGGAATGTGAATCCGGCCTGGCATTATGTGCGTATTCCGTACGAGTTGCAGGGTAAGTGCCGCGATTCGGAGAAAACTCCCCTTTATGTGGATGAGCTTAAGGTACACGCCTACCTTGTGTTTGCAGTAGGAGGCGGTGATAAGCTTATTCTGCTTGATAAGGAGATTACTTATGTGAATATTCCGCTTACTCCCAAATCCGACGTGAGCGAGAATAAGAATGTGCAGGCTGCAGTGTTCATTTCTCCTTCCGATGCAGCCCGCATCTGTGGTCAGACCGGACGCGTAGATCGTGTGGATTTGTCCGGCAAACTGGCTGCCGTGGCCGTGGAATTCCAGTTCAAGGGGGCAGATTGCTCCAAGCCTGAAGCAGAGGCTGATGTGCTGGTGGACAAGAAGATGAAGAACCGCCTCAAGAAGGGGTGGTGGAAGAAGGAGGATAAGGCTGGTATCGGCGTGAATCTTTGCGCTATTTCGGAAACTCCGTTTGCTCCGTTCTATGCTCCGACCTTCCCTCCGACTTCTCCCATGTACGGAGCCGCCGGTAATGCTTCCTATTCTCCGGTAACCAGCGGCCTGGGTGGTTATACCCCTTCTTCCGCAACTGATACAACGGCCACTGATGCCACAAGCGATTCAACTGCTACCCCGGCGGAAACCACCACCACCACTTCCAAAAAGGGTAAGAAGCGCCGTAAATAAGGCGTAGCCCGTGGGTTTATTATTTTTTAACGACAACTAACTACATATGGCTGACTACAAGACAACGGTAGCCCTTGAGATTGGCTCTCAGAGCGTCACAATGGGCGTCTTTACCCCGGCCGGGCGTGGATTTGCTCTTTCGCGCTATGCCCGCAGAGATATTCTGCTGGATCCGGTAGAGGAAGGGATGCGCATGGACTATGTTGGCAATGCCATCGCTGAGATGGTGCAGGAACTGAAAGTGCGCGGCAGTGAAGTGCGCAATGTGGTTTCCGGCCAGCAGGTGTTTATGCGTTTTATCAAGCTGCCTGCAATTGATATTGATAATATCGCAGAGCAGGTGGGCTTTGAGGCACAGCAGCACATTCCGTTCCCGCTGGAGGATATCATCTATTCCTACCAGGAGCTGGCTGACCGCGAGGAAGGCGAGCGCGAGGTTCTGCTTGTTGCTATCAAGAAGGATGTGCTGGATAACTTGAACTCCCAGGTGGAGGCCGGCCCGCTCAAGACCCGCAGCGTTGATTGTGCCATTACCTCTCTCTACAATGCTTTCCGCGCCAACTATGAGGAAGAGGAACCTGTGATGCTGCTGGATATCGGTGCAAAGACTACAGATATCATCTTTGCTGAAGATGGCCGCTTCTTTACCCGTTCTGTCACGGCAGCCGGTGCTTTCATTACGAACAGTATTGCCCGTGAGTTTAACCTTAGCTTCCGCGAGGCTGAACAGCTCAAGATTGAAGATGGTGTCGTGTCCCTGGGTAACGGGTACACTGACTCCATGAGCGAACAGGAAGCTGCCCTGGCTACGATTATCCGCACGGCTATGGGGCGCCTTAGCTCCGAAGTGCAGCGTACCATTAACCACTACCGTGCTCAGTACAAGGGAAATCCCCCCACGAAGGCTTATATCTGCGGTGGCGGTGCTCGTCTTCCGTTTGCTCTTGAGTTCCTGCAGTCTGCTCTGAATATCCCGGTGGAATACCTCAACCCTGTGGATATTCTTGCCGTGGGCCCCAAGGTGGATGAAACAGAGCTGGAGCAGGACGCTATCTGCCTTGGCCCGATTGTGGGTGCGGCCATTACCGGTTCCGGCACGGGCGAGTTCAATATTGACCTGGTGCCCACCAGTGTGGGCAAGGACCGCGCAGAGAAGAAGCTGCTGCCTATGGTAGCTGTTGCCGGTGTGCTGGCTCTTGCTGGTGCTGCTGGTTATGCCGGTGTTGCAACCATGAACGCCAATGAATCCGCAGCAGTTCTCGCCAAGGCTGCTAAGGTGGATTCCTCTGTAACGCAGATTAATGACCAGATTACCAATGTGCAGCAGAAGTATGAACGCGAAATCGGCCAGATTAACAAGTTTGCTGATTTGTACGCCATGCGTTCTGCTTATGTTGACGTTCTGGGGCAGCTCAGTCGAAAGGCTGCTTCTATCAAATTCTGGTTCAATGAGTTCTCTCCCCTCATTAACTATGATGTAGAAGCAAATTCTCTGACTGAAGCTGCAGACGTAAAGGGTACGAAGCTTATCGACATGAACCGCAGCCGTTCTACTACGAACGATACGGCCATGAATGCTGCTCCTGAAGAAGTGGACGTGAAGAAGCGCAACAAGGCTCCCATGGTGACCGCTATTTACGTGAGCGGCTTTACCATCAAGAAGCCCGGCAGCGATGGCCTTACCCAGCGTGATGCCATATACAGCCTGGTGGGTCAGAACTTCGATGAACGCAGTGCAGATTCCCTGTTTGCTTACGAAAATGGCAAGGTGCAGAGCAACCTGAACCACTACTTCCAGTTCATTGATTCGAAGACTTCCAAGGGCAAGATGCCTGACTACGTGGAAAAGTTCATGATGGTCATGCCGTTGAAGAATCCTATTCCTATTCCTGAGCAGAGCGCAGGTAAGAAGTGATATTAACTCTCAATTTTACATTCCAAAATGAATATTAGTGAAAATAAGCGAGTTGTCGCTCTCACTGCCGTATTTGCGCTGGCTTTTGGCGGTATCATGTTCTACGGCTACGGTAAGAGCCAGGAAGATGCTGAAAACAAGGCCAAGATTGCTGAGATTAATGACCGTTTTTCAGGTTATGATGGTCAGGAACTTGCGCCGACCAAGCGGAATCTGAAGGAAATCAAGGAGGCTTTCTCGCAGGTGGCTGATGTGAATAAGGATCTTCAGGCAGAGCTGAACCGTTATGCCGCATATTGCTGGGGTGATGGCAAGAAAATCTCCGCCCAGGACTTCCAGAATAATCTGCGTGATTCTATTAACAAAATCAAGAATCATGCGGCATCTCAGGGGGCTTCCGTAGCTAGTCCTGCAGAAAACCTGGGTCTGGCATCATTCAAGAATGCTGCTCCTGTGGCAGATGATGTGCCTTTCCGCAGTTTCCAGCTCAAGGCTGTGACACGCATGGCAGAATACATCATTGATGCCGGTGCCCCTTCACTGGAGAAGGTGTACTGCGCTCCGCTGCCTGATGAGGCAGCAGAATCCCTGAATCCGAACAGCCGCAAGGCTGTCCCGTATTTCCCGCTTCGTTTTGAAATTGCTTTCAACGCCAGTCGTGGTGCTCTTCCCAAAATTCTCAACAGCATCATGAATGATAAGGATTTCTTCCTTACAATTACCGGTATCGCTGTTCGCGGTAACGATAATCTGCCTGGTATGGATCCTTATTCTGCACCTGCGGAGATTGCTGCTGCCGGTGTGGATCTGGGGGCAGAGACTCCGGCTGCAGCTGAGACTGCAGCCGGCTACCGCACGGTGGCTGTTCGCAAGACGGGTGCTCCTGATGAAAAAGTTCGCGTGCATATGACCATGCAGGTGCTTTATTTCACCCCTGGTAAGACCAAGTAAACCTTAACCATTTTCCAAACTAACTATGGCTGAACAATCTAATCCCGGGGTTAAAGCTCTTGTAACCGGTGCTATTCTTGGCCTGGCCGCTGCTGGTCTCGCTGTGTATACGTACATGGACAAGGTGGTTGAACCCGAAACGAATATCAGTGCATCTAAAGGCGGTGATTCTCTCACTGCAGAAGCTGACCGAGTGAAGGAAAGCCTGAAGCGTGACCGTACCGTGGCCGATGTGGCCCCGGAGGGCGCTAAGGTGAATGGCCAGCCCCGACTGGCTCCTCTTTTCTTCTCTACCGAGCTCTGGCAGATTACCCTGGATGCCGAGAAGAAGAATACGGTGGTGGATATTTATGATCCCGCTGCTCCCAGTATTCATGGGGATATTCCGAACACCTGGTTTATTTCCAACAATATCGCCGATGCGCTTGGTCGCTCAGATGGTAAGGTGCTCGATAATGATGAAGACGGCTTCACCAATGAGGAAGAGTATATTGCCAAGACCTGCCCGTCCGCTGCCAATAGTTATCCGGACCTTGTGCAGGCTTCCGGAAGCAGCCCTAAGCTGGAGGTGGTGAAGACTCAGGTGACCCGCGCCACTCTTACTGTGGACAACACTTTCGGTATGTCCGCAACAACGCCGGAAAGTGCCAATATCCGTATTTTCGATAAGCAGACGGATGTGATGCATCGTGCCAAGCGCGATAATCTCAAGCCCGGTTCGACATTTGACCTGGATGACCAGAAACTCGGTCGCTTTACCGTGGTGCGTTTTGATAAGGCAGAGTTTTCCAGCTTCAGCGGTATGGTGAAGGAAAATGTTGTTGTGATTCGCGACAATCTGACCGCCTCTGAAAAGAAGGAGTTTGTTATCCGTGCAGGTAGTAAGTCTGCTCAGGGATCCAAGGATTACGGTACCCCCAATGAAAAGGGTCTTCGTATCAGCGATACGACTGTGACTCTGCGCGTAACTGCAGGCTCCAAGAAGGGTGAGACCGTATCCGTGCAGCCGAATGCCAGCTTCATTATTCCCGGTGGTAAGGCTGATGGGTCCGAGTTGAAGGCCGTTCTGGAATCTATTGATGCTTCCGGTGAGGTCAATATCAAACTTGAGGGAGCAGAAAGTCCGGTAAAGGTGCGGAAAGCTTCGGGCAAAAAGTAAATCTTCCGAAAAATCACGAAAAAAAACCGATAATTAAACAAAAATTAAATTGTAGACTTTACATTTGAGTAGAATTCTGCCATAAATAGAACGTTACCATGAACCACACACCTCTCATCAATTCAAAGCGCACGATGATTCTTGCAGCCATCGCAGCTTCCTGCCCCTTTGTGCAGGCTAGTACGGCTGGCTACATCAGCACATCGTCCGCTGCCGGCACCAGTCAGGTGGGTCCCACCGCCGTGTACTCTGGTGATTCTCAGGACAGCATCAATGCACGCGAAGCAGCTCGTCGCAAGGCTAAGACCTCCGAGGCTCTTGAGCTCCTTCAGCAGGGCCGTACCAGTTACTCCCAGAAGGAATATGTGCAGGCTCTTGAGAAGTATGAAGCCGCTTGGAAGGTTCTTCCCAAGGCTCCCGCAACTCAGAAGCTCCAGGAATTCCTTGTTAAGAGCATCGGTGATGCCTCCATCGCTGTTGCTATGGAGTATTCCCGCGTCGGCCGTTATGACGAGGCTGAGCAGCTTCTCCTCGATGTGCTGGAGCGCGAGCCCAATAACAAGCGTGCCCGACATGAGCTTACGCTGATGCGTGACCCCGTGCGCAACAATCCTGCGCTGACTCCTGAGCATGCCAAGAATGTTGAAGAGGTTAATCGTCTGCTGACCCTTGGTTATGGCTATCTTGACCTTGCTAAGTATGATGAGGCCTATGCCGAATTCAATCGTGTTATCAAGATTGACCCCTACAATGCCGCAGCTCGTCGTGGGCAGGAGCAGGTGAGCAAGCGTCGCTCCAACTACTACAGAGCAGCCTACGATTCCTATCGTGCCAAGGCACTGGCCGAGGTGGACGCCTTGTGGGAAGAACAGCAGCCCCAGGAGCTGCCCACTATCGAACTTGGTGGCACTGAGACTGTAGCTATTTCTGAAGGTGTGCTTCGCAACCGCGATAATCTTGTAACGCTCAAGATTGCCAGCGTCAACTTTGAAGATACTCCGATGGCTGATGCCCTTGACTTCCTGCGCAGCGAAGCTCGCAAGAACGGGCAGCAGATTAACTTTATTTTTGAGAAGGCTCAGGCTCCCGTGGCTCCGGCCGCACCCGCTCCTGCCAGCAGTGATGACGAGGAGGAAGAGGATGAGGAGGAAGATGAAGATGAGGAGGAAGATGCCGGTGCTGCAGTTGCTGCCCCTGTGTATACGCCTCCTCCCCCCGCAGTGATTTCTTCCCTGCAGATGAGTGACGTGACAGCTGCTGACCTGCTGGCTCACATGTGCTCCCAGGCTGGTTGCGAATACCGCGTTGAGGAAAATGCAGTGGTAATCTACCAGAAGGGTGCTGCTTCCCACCGCATGATGTCTCGTCGTCAGTGGACGGTGCGTCCCTCTTTCTTCAATGGTTCTGAGGAAGGTTCCGAGGATGAGGAGGAAGATAGCGATTTCAGCTCCAGCTCCTCCCGCCGCACCCGTAAGATTGATGCCAAGGCATCCCTTATTGATATGGGTGTGAATTTCCCGCAGGGTGCAAGCGCTAAGTACTCCCCCGTTACCGGCGTTCTTACCGTGACCAATACGGATGATGAACTCGATACCGTGGAAGAAGCCATCAACAAGTTCCGTCAGGACATGCCCAAGATGGTGAAGGTGAGCGCTAAGTTCGTAGAAGTAACCCAGACGAACGAAGAAGAACTTTCCTTCGACTGGGTGGTGAATCCCTTCTCCATCAGCGATTCTGGTAAGACTTACCTTGGCGGTGTGAATAGCTCCGGTTCTCTGCCTGAACGTATTGTGAGCGACTTCGTGAGCTCCGGTGGCTCCGCATTCACCAACAATTACGATGGTGCCGGCAGCTGGCCGATTTCCTCCAACAAGACTTTCGCCAGCACAAATGATGCCGTTTCCAACGGCCTGATGACTGGCGGTCTGCGCTCCGGCTCCGGTGCTATTACTTCCGGTGCTCTGCAGAACCTCATGACTTCCGGTTCCGCTGGTGCATCCGCTACGGCTTCCGTGGCTCCTGGCGTGATGTCCCTCTCCGGTATCTACGACACTGGTTCCTACCAGATGATCATGCGCGGTCTCTCCCAGAAGAAGGGCGTGGACGTGATGTCTGCTCCGAGCCTTGTAATCAGCGGCGATGAAGCCATGGACTATGCTCCGGCTCCTGATCAGCTGGCTTCCGACCAGAACGACGAAACCGGTTGCGCCAAGATTGAAGTAGTGCGTCGCTTCGTGTACCCGACTGAGTACGATGAACCGCAGATTCAGAGCTCTGGTAACAACTGGAACAATAACAACAATAACAACAATAGCGGTTACAGTGGCAGCATGCCTGTGGCAGCTCCCGCAAACCCCTCCAGCTGGGGCGTTGAAGAAGTGGGTGTGATGCTCCGCTTCCAGATTGAACCCCTCAAGGAAGGTGATGGAGATATTGTTCGCTTCAAGCGCTTTGAAATTCGCGTTGTGGACTTCGAAGGCTTCGTGAACTATGGTTCTCCGATTACCGCCGGTATTGCCAACCAGAACTCCATCGAGCACATTACGCTGACAGATAACCGCATCGATATGCCCATCTTCAGCCGCCGCTACATCAACTCCAATCCCTGCGTGTACGATGGTCACACCATCGCCATCGGCGGTATGATTCAGGACGAGGTGCAGAAGGTCGAGGATAAGGTGCCCGTATTCGGTGACCTGCCGCTGATTGGTCGTCTCTTCCGCAGCAATGCTGAGTCTCACATCCGCAAGAACCTCATGGTATTCGTGACCGCAGATGTGATTGACCCCTTCGGCAAGCCCATGCGTAAGCGTGACACTGGTACCACCGCAGGCGGTGCAACCAACTCCATCCCTGGTCTCTTCCCGGATGATGGTCTGGTGAACCCCTGATTCAACCAGGTTCAATGGTAATTTTGCCCCGCTCCAGAATCCGGAGCGGGGCTCTTATTTATGCTATTCGCAAAAAAAATACAAAAAATATAAAATTTTGCTTGCTATTCGAAAAAGTATGCGTTAATATGTGCGCGCACCGATGCAAATCGGGGTAAAAGAAAAGTCTGGATCGTCTAGAGGCCTAGGACTCGCGCCTTTCACGCGCGCAACACGGGTTCGAATCCCGTTCCAGATGTGAAAAGCTTCCGCCGGTGGGTGGAAGCTTTTTGTTTTACAGTATCTGCATGGAGATGGGCATTTTACGGAAATGGGTGGATATGGGTGAGCTTAAGCGTTTGCTTGCGCTCATGGTTCCTTTGTATCTGGCAAATCTCATGAACATGGGCATGGGGGTAGTGGATACTGTTGTGGCGGGGCAGGCCGGGCCGGAGCAGTTGGCCGGCGTTGCTCTCGGTACATCCGTAACGGTTCCGATTATGGTTGCTGTGGGAGCTGTTCTAACCATTATCGGCCCCATGGTTTCCCGACTCCTTGGGGCAGGCTGTGAGGGAAAGGTTGGGTTGTTGCTTAACAATGCAAAGCTTCTGGCCGTTTTTCTCATGATTGTGGAGGTTGTTGCCCTGCTTGCCGGACGTGAGGTGTTTGCCCTGGTGAGTGATGACGCTTGCATGGTTCAGGTTGCACAGGATTATCTTCATTTTCTCATATTTGCCGTTCCGGCCAGCGTTATGATTCGAGTGTTGCAGGGGCATTTCGAAGGATACGGACACACGCGTCCGGCGATGCTTATTTCCTGCATGGGGCTTTTGCTTAATATACCCCTTAACTATATATTTGTCTTTGGTTGGGGCTCCATCCCTGCCATGGGTGGTGCGGGTTGTGGTCTGACTACTACGCTGATACATTACCTGATGGCGGCGGCTCTGATTGTGTTGATGGTGGTCTATCCGCGTTACCGCCGCAATCTGGTGCACATGTGGGCAAATCGCGCAGTTGAATGGCGTGTGGTGCGCGATATTTTCTCCAAAGGTACTCCGTTGGGGGTTGCCTCCCTGTGTGAGATGAGTTTCTTCTGCATCGTGACCCTGGTTATTGCTCCGCTTGGTGTGATGGCAGTGGGCGCGCATCAGATTGCTATCAATGTTTCCGCCTTGCTCTTCATGTTTCCGCTATCGCTGAGTGTGGCGGCTTCAATTCGTTCTGCATTCCATGTGGGCGCGCGAGATGTCTCCCGCTTCAATGCGCTGCTGCGCACCAGCGTCAGTTTCATGCTGTTGGTTGTGGTGCTCTCTGCTGTCCTGACTATTTTCTTCCGTAAAGAAATCATAGCTTGTTATACAGATGATGCGGCCATTATTGATACAGCTGCCATGTTGCTGGTCATGTGCGCTATCTACCAGCTGCCGGATGCACACCAGGCGCTGATGAGTGGCCTGCTGCGTGGTTGTCATGATACCAAGGCGATTACCTGGGTGAATATGTTCTCATACTGGGTGGTTGGTTTCCCTCTGGCCTGCATCCTCATTCGTACGGATTGGCTGGTCCCGGCACTGGGAGCCATGGGCGCCTGGGTGAGCTTTGTGGTAGCTCTCAGTATTACCGCACTGCTTCTCAGCTGGCGCTTCTGCCTGGCCCGCAAGTGTGTTTTTACGCTTCCTGAATAAAAAAATACAGGGAAGGGAAGAAAAGTCGCGTTATTTTGCTTGACGTGAGAGTAGGATAAGCGTATAGTGGGTGCCCCGCACTACAGGTGTAGTGTGGACTAAACACATATAAAGAAAACACAAACGATGAAGACCCACGTGAAGAAAGGTGATAACGTAGAAGTTATCGCCGGCAAGAACAAGGGCAAGCGTGGTGTTGTTCTTTCCGTGAATGCCAAGAAGCAGACTGTAACGGTTGAGGGTGCCCGCATCCTCAAGAAGGCTACTAAGCCCACCGAAGCTGACCCTGAAGGCGGCATCAAGGAAATCGACGGCGCCATCCACATCTCCAATGTGAAGAAAGTGAGCTGATGCCGAAAGGCTGAAACTCCGCGCTTAAGCCATCACTGAACTAACTTATTAACAAGAGCTGACCCGCTAATATTATGAGCACACCTACATTGCTTACATACTACAAGGAGAAGGTCACCAAGGCCCTCCAGGCGAAGCACAACTATGCCAACGTGCATCAGATTCCCCGTCTTGAAAAGATTGTGGTGACCACATGCATGGGCAAGCACCCCGACCGCAAGCAGGCTGTTGAGGATGCTGTTGCTGAAATCGCTAAGATCACCGGCCAGAAGCCGGCTATGACCTATGCTCGCAAGAGCGTAGCTAACTTCAAACTCCGCGAGGGTGAAGTCCTCGGCGCCCGTGTGACGCTGCGTTCCACCCAGATGTGGGAGTTCCTCGATCGCTTCATCAACATTACTGCCCCCAACATTCGCGACTTCCGTGGCCTGCCCACCAAGTCCTTTGACGGCCGCGGTAACTATGCCATCGGTATTCCTGATCAGTCCATCTTCCCTGAGATTGAACTGGATCAGATCAAGCGTAACATCGGTTTCGACATCATCTTTGTAACCACCGCTAACACGGACGAAGAGGGTCGCGACCTGCTTGCTGAGCTGGGTATCCCCTTCCGCAAGCCCACCAAGAAGACTGAAGAAAACGCCTAACTAAATTACGATTATGGCAGTATTAAGTGATCCTATCGCAGATTTCCTCACCCGCGTGAAGAACGCCGGCATCGCCCGCAATGAGGTCTTCACCGCTCCTTACTCCAGCATCAAGGCTGAGATCGCCCGCATTCTGCAGGCTGAAGGCTACATCTGGAGCTACGAGATCGTTGGTGAAGGCAAGGACAAGGCCATCAAGGTCAAGACCAAGTTCACGAACGAGGGTAAGTCCATTGTAACGGACGTTAAGCGCGTGTCCAAGCCGGGCCGTCGTGTATACGTTCCCTCCGCCGAGATTCCGACCGTGATGAACGGCCTTGGTATCTCCATCGTTTCCACCTCTCGCGGCATGATGACGGGCGCTCAGGCTCGCAAGCAGCAGATTGGTGGCGAGCTTATCGCTCTCGTATGGTAACATTAACCCCTGACCTGATATAATAATATGTCTCGAGTAGGTAAAAAGACTATCACCGTTCCCGCCGGCGTGACCGTGACGATTAACGGTGCAGATGTTACCGTAAAGGGTGGCAAGGGTGAGCTCAGCTGGACGATGCCTGCCGGTATCTCCGCCGCTCAGGAAGGCGATGTTCTGACCGTTTCCCGCGCCAGCGAGGATCGTCAGCTTCGTGCTCTGCACGGCACCAGCCGTTCCCTCATCGCCAACATGATTGAGGGTGTCTCCAAGGGCTTTGAAAAGAAGCTTGAAATCGTAGGTGTGGGTCTGAAGGCCGCTGTGAAGGGCAATGTGCTCGACCTGGCTCTCGGTAAGTCCCACCCCATCCTTCACCCCATCCCCGCCGGTCTTACCGTAACGGTGGCCGACAACACCAAGGTGACGGTGGCAGGTATCGACAAGCAGCTTGTCGGTCAGTTCGCAGCAGAGGTGCGCGGTTACTATCCCCCCGAGCCGTACAAGGGCAAGGGTGTCCACTATGTGGGCGAGTACATCCGCCGCAAGGAAGGCAAGAGCGTTGGCAAGTAATCATTATCATCTCAAACCCTTTAAAAGTTTATTAGAAGAATATGAGCACTATCAATCGCAAAGCCATCCGTGCCCGCGTTCATACGCGTATCCGCAAGAAGCTTGCCGGTACGCCTGAGCGTCCCCGTCTGGCTGTAAGTTTCTCCAACCAGCATGTATATGCCCAGGTGATCGATGACACCAAGGGTGTTACTCTCTGCAGCGCTTGCACGAAGCAGCTTGAGCTGAAGAAGGCCAACCTGGAAACCGCCGCTAAGGTGGGTGCCCTCGTTGGTGAGCGCGCACTGGCCGCTGGTATCACTGAGGTTGTATTTGACCGCGGTGGTTTCCTCTATCACGGGAAGGTTAAGGCTCTGGCCGATGCCGCTCGTGAGGCTGGTCTGAAATTCTAAAGAAGAAAGGTTTATAGAAAATGAACACTGAAGAAACGAAAGCTCCGGCCGAAGAGACACAGGCTACTCCCGCCCCGCAGCAGCGTGGTGGACGTGGTCCCCGTCGCGATAGCAACCGTCCTGGTCGTGGTCCCCGCCGTGAAGGTGGTCGCCGCAACGAGGCTCCCGTTGAGGAAGGTCCTCAGCTGATGGAGAAAGTTGTGTACGTGAACCGTTGCGCCAAGGTTGTTAAGGGTGGTCGTCGCTTCTCCTTCTCCGCCCTCATCGTTGTGGGTGACCAGAAGGGCAAGGTTGGCTACGGCTTCGGCAAGGCCAATGAAGTTTCCGACGCTATCCGCAAGGGTACCGACGCTGCCAAGCGTGCAATGAAGAAGGTGACCGTGGTGAACGACACCATTCCGCACGAGGTATACAGCGAGTTCGGTGGCGCCAAGATCGTTCTGAAGCCTGCAGCTTCCGGTACCGGTCTTGTGGCCAGCGCTAAGGTGCGTTCCGTGCTTGAGGCTGCCGGCGTGAGCAACATCATCGCCAAGTCTCTGGGTTCCTCTAATGCCGCAAACGTGGTGAAGGCCACCATGCAGGCCATGCTCAGCATGCGCACTGCTGACCAGGTGCTCTCCGCCCGTGGCAAGAAGAAGAAGGACGCTTCCATCTGATTTAAACCACCAACCATAGATATTCAAGAATCATGTTGACTCTCGACAATCTCCAGCCGAACCCGGGTGCCAAGCATCGCAAGAAGCGCCTCGGTTGCGGTGAAAGCTCCGGCCTGGGTAAGACCTGCGGCAAGGGCAACAAGGGCCAGAAGGCTCGTTCCGGTGGCTCCATCCGCCCCGGCTTCGAAGGTGGTCAGATGCCCCTTCATCGTCGTCTGCCGAAGAAGGGCTTCAACAACGCCCGCTTCCAGTCCACCATCGCCATTGTTAACCTGAACCAGCTTGAAGCTTTCTTTGAAGCCGGTGCTACGGTTACCGAGAACGAACTGCGCGCCATGGGGCTCGTGAAGGGCCAGGCCGACGCTGTGAAGCTTCTGGGCAATGGCAACCTTTCCAAGGCTCTGAACGTGACCGTCGATTTCGCCAGCGCTTCTGTTGCTGCCAAGATCGAGGCCGCCGGTGGCACCCTCACGGTGCTCAGTGCCCAGTAAAAAGGTTCAGGCTCAGCAATGAGCCTTTGCAAAAACTTGACACAGAGCCGGGCAGCGCAGCGCTGCCCGGCAACTGTGTAAGAAAAGGGGATGATTTTCGTAAAGTTGCCTACTTTTCTAAGCATCAATTCCGTGCGTGAATAACAGCTGCATGCCGGGCTGCCCGCACGATCATCGCTGCACTACAGACTTCAAAACTCTTAACAACCCAGGAAACCATGATTTCAGCATTCGCGAATACCATGAAGGTACCGGAGCTCCGGAGCCGCATCCTCTTCACCCTGGCCATGATTGTTATCGTGCGCCTTGGTGTGCATCTGCCGCTTCCGGGCGTTGACGTAAACGAGCTGGCCCGTTGCGTGGCCGAAGCCTCCAAGGAAGGGGACAGCCCCCTTGGTGCGCTTGGTTCCATTCTCACCATCTTCTCCGGTGGTGGTCTGCAGCAGTGCGGTATTTTTGCTCTGGGTATCATGCCTTACATTTCCGCTTCCATTATGACCCAGCTCATGGGTGCTGTTCTGCCTTCCTGGCAGAAGATGATGCGCGAGGAAGGCGGACGCCAGAAGATGACTAAGTACACCCGTATCCTGGCTATCATCATTGCTATCATCCAAGGGTATTTCCTGACGCAGACCCTGCGCAACCCCTCCACCATTGGTTTGAATGCCAATGACCTGGTGATGAATCCCGGCATTATTTTCACCCTTACCACCATTTTCATCATCGTGACCGGCACCATGTTCCTCATGTGGATTGGTGACCAGATTACGGAACGAGGTGTGGGTAATGGTATCTCTCTTATCATTTCCGTGAATATCATCCACGCTCTGCCCGGTGCCTTTGCTGTGGCATGGAAGACCTGCGTGATGAAGGGCACCGAGGTGAATCCGCTGGGTTCCCTGGGCATGGTTGCCCTTATTCTCTTCATGGTGCTTGTGGTGGCTCTTGTGGTTATCGTGAGCCAGGCACAGCGCCGCATTCCGGTGCAGTATGCCAAGCGTGTTGTTGGCCATGGCAAGATGATGCAGGGTGGCACGCAGTATCTGCCGCTTAAGCTCAACTACTCCGGCGTGATGCCCGTTATCTTCGCTACAGCTATTCTTGCTCTGCCGCAGATGCTGGTGCAGCAGATGTTCTCCCAGGACAGCTGGGTACACGCAGTGGTGGCTAACTGGCTTTCTCCGAATGATTTCCCCTACTACATCATATCCGCCGTCATGATTTACTTCTTCTCGTACTTCTGGGTGGCGACGATGTTCCAGCCCCAGCAGATTTCCGAGGATCTGAAGCGTAGCGGTGGCTACATTCCCGGCGTGCGTCCCGGTCCTCCCACGGCTCAGTATCTGGATGCCACCATGTCCCGCCTGACCTTCTCCGGCTCTCTGTTCCTGACTCTGATTTACTTCCTGCCGAGCCTTCTTTCCGTGTGGGGTGGTCTGCCCATGCTGGTGACCCAGTTCTTCGGCGGCACCTCTCTGCTCATTCTTGTGGGTGTGCTGTTGGATATGATGCGCCAGGTTGAGGCCACTCTGCTTCAGAAGAACTATGATGGTTTCATGAAGAAGGGCAAGCTTCGTGGCAAGTACAGCCACCTGCAGGGTACTGGCGATGCTGCCGAAGGACGCGGCGTTGTTATCCTCTGGGTGATTATCGCAGCTTTCGTGCTCGCTGGTGCCATTGTGCTGGCCAGCTGATAGCAGAAGCGCACATCTTTCACCAATCAGGCGGGGTTCTTCAGTGAACCTCGCCTGATTTGCATTGACAAATCCTGCATATCCGTTAGAATGGGCGGCGTTATGAGTCTCCGCCTTGCTGTTCTTGGTTCCGGGTCTGGCTCCAATTGCCAGTCTATCTTCAATGCCATTGCCGATGGACGCCTCGATGCCGAGGTTGTGATTGTTCTCTCCGACCATGAGGATGCTTATATTCTGGAACGTGCCCGCCAGCATGGTGTGCGTGCTGAATACATGGACTGCGGTGGGTTCAAGAACAAGTTCCCTCTGGAAGTGCAGGAGGCTCTGGCGAAGAAACTGCAGGAGCTCAACATCGACCTCATCTGCCTGGCCGGTTTCATGCGCCTGGTGAAAGCACCGCTGCTGGAGGCCTTCCCCCGCCGCATCCTGAATATTCACCCCGCGCTGTTGCCCGCATTCCCTGGTGTGGAAGCCTGGACCCAGGCTCTCAACGCCGGTGCTAAGCAGGCCGGCTGCACCGTGCACTATGTGGATGCCGGCATGGATACCGGCGAAATCCTGATGCAGGCCTATGTGCCTGTGCTGCCGGATGATACCCCGCAGACCCTGCATGCCCGTATCCAGGTGCAGGAGCACATCCTCTACCCCGCGGCCATTCTCTCGGCCATTTCCCGCCTGTAAGATTTTAACGCAGAAAGGCCGCCCTCGGGCGGCCTTTCCGGTGTTTCGGGACTAAAGTTCCGCGCTCCGACAATGTTGTGAGCGCTCTTGAGTTTTCAGCTGCTGGCTTTCAAACCATCGATGACGGCGGCGGTGAATCCGCTGCGTTCCATGGCGTTGAGGCCTTTGATGGTAATGCCGCCGGCGGTGGTCACTTTGTCGATGGCGACTTCCGGGTGCAGGCCGCTCTGCAGCAGGAGACTGGCAGCGCCGTGCACGGTATGCTCCACGATGCGGGCGGCTTCCTCGGGGCGGAACCCCAGCTCCACGCCGCCTTCCATGGCCGCGCGGATGTAGCGCATGGCAAAGGCGATGCCGCAGGAGGCAAGCGCCGTGCCGGCAGCGAGGTGCTGCTCATCGGTGACCACGGTGTACCCCAGAGCGGCAAACAAGTTGTGAATCTGGGCGGTCTGTTCGTCGGTGGCGTTTTTCCGGCAGATGAAGGTGACACCATCCAGCACTTCCACCGCGGTGTTCGGGATGGCGCGGAAGATCGCGGGTGCCTCTGGGGCGGCAAGAAGTAGTTCCATTTCCTTCAGGCTGACACCGGCCGCGACTGATACAATCAGCTGGCGATTGAAGTCGAGCACAGAGCGGATTTCCTCAATGACTTCGCCGATGAACCACGGCTTGACGGCCAGAATGATGATATCTGCCTCGCGTGCGGCCAGTCGGTTGTCCCTGGAGGCCTGAACACCGGGTAGGGCAGACTGAATGCGAGCCAGACCGGAATCTGATTTTGCGGTGCAGATAAGGTCGGCGGTCTGCCAGGTGCCGGAGGCGATGAGGCCTCGGGCAATGGCACCGCCCATGTTGCCGCAGCCGATAAAACCGTATTTCATAGAGACCTCCTTAACGGATGTGACCGTTACCGTGGATGATGTACTTATAGGTGGTCAGTTCCCNNGGGTTGATGGGGTTCTTGTCCTGCCACAGGCCTTTTCGTGCCTTGCGGGCGGCTTTTTCGGCGGCTGCCAGGTCCTTGGCATCCGGCGCGAAGTAGGCATAATGCCAGGCCAGACCTTCCTTCACCA